>NZ_JRLB01000099.1 GCF_000764495.1 Nitrincola sp. A-D6 | reverse complement strand
GGTGGAGCTGGGGGAGCTGGTGCCATTTTGGGGGAACTGCACATTTAGCGTATTTCCTTTGGGTCTATACCCATCTGCCTTAACTTTCCTTCAAGGTAAATAAGAACATCTTGCTTTCCAGCTTCACGTTGAATTTCAGCTAAAGACGCTTGTGGGTGTGGGTTTGTTAGAGGGAAAACTATTCTCAAGTGTAATAACACTTCACTTAGAGATTCGCTTAGAGATAAGTTAGAGATTACCTTAGAGATATGCTTAGCCTTTTATCTTAAGTGTGTGGTAATTATTTCCAAACATCATTCCATGAACCAGTCATAGCACCTTTTGAGTATTCAGTTGCCCGGCCCTCAAAGAAGTTCATGTGTTCATCCAGGGATAAAACCTCTTCCATCCAGACCAGGGGATTCTTTTTAACACCGTAGTTAGGTTTCAATCCAAGCTGTAATAATCGGCGGTCACATATAAAGCGAATATACTGCTTCACATCTTCCTTAGATAAACCTTCAACATCACCCATACCAAAGCATAGGTCGATAAAGTTATCTTCAAGCTCAACCATATTACGGGCTATTTGATATAACTCACCACGGAAGTCATCAGTCCAGATTTCAGGGAATTCATGAATAAACTCATGGAACAGTTTGACCATAGTTTCAACATGCAAACTCTCATCACGGATAGACCAAGTTACTATCTGGCCCATTCCCTTCATCGTCTGCTTTTTAACTTCTCCCAGCTCTCTATTAGGCTCTCTTGAGAAGTTGAGCAGGATTGCAAAACTACTGAACAACTGTAAGCCCTCAGTAAAAGCCGAATAAACGGCAAGCGTTTTGGCGATTTCACGTAATTGCTCCTTACTGTATTCACCATTTTTATTAAAGGCTGTTGGGTCAAAGGAAGATACATATTCATGCTTAGCCAGCATTTCTTCATATTCAGTAAATGCTTTATACTCAGATTCAGGCATACCAATGGTATCCAGAAGCAGGCTGTAAGCGTGAACATGAATCCCTTCCATAGCAGCGAACGCACCGAGAGCCATACGAAGTTCGGTAGGTTTGAACAGAGGTATGAACTTATCGTAGTACCCCTGGGCCACATCAACGTCACCCTGAGTGAAGAAACGAAACAACTGTGTAATCAAGTATTTATCTGAATCACTTAAAGTGTTATTCCAATCTTTAACATCTTCGTGTAGAGGGACTTCTTCAGGTATCCAGTGCATCTTGTTCTGCATTTCAAAGGCTTGGAACGCCCATTCATAATGCAGTGGTTTGTAATAAGAGCGAGCTTTCAGAAGACTCATTAAGCCTCCAAATTATCCAGCAATGCTTCAGCTTCTGACCGGCGTGATTGCGCTTCTTTAATAGTAGCTTCAACCTTATCCATAGCAGTTGTATAAGCTTCCAGAGCCTTATCAGCTCGGTTATTCGCTTCATGGATAGTTTTATCATTTGCAGCTACTTCAGCTTCCAGTGCGCCAATGAATTCAGCTTTCAAAGTATTAATTGATTTAATTTTAAACATTATCGGTTATCTCCTGAACCTTGTAATACATTACGTTGCTTGCGGTCTTCAAGTTTAGCTAAATTGATTTTAGCGACTTCACCCATAGACCAGTTATTATCACGGCAGATACGCGCCACCATCCAAAGAACATCACCCAGCTCTTTCTTTAAACCTTCAACATCCAGCTCACCGTCACCACGAATATGCTTAGCAACTTTATCAGCGACTTCACCCGCCTCCCCTGCTAAACCCAGTATCGGGTATAAAGGGTTTTTGTATATAGCTGTTGAATCAGTTGCTTCAGCATAAAGGTCAAAACTGAACTTACTCATGCCTTCTTACCTTTGATATTCGCAATATTACGTTCATTGGTATCTGAAGAAATATAAGCAAAACCACGCGCTTCAGCATAAGCTTTTAGGGCTTCCTCATTCCACGCAGTATAAGGTGAAGGAGGCACCGTCATAGATAGATTAACTGTGAGGGTTTCATTCCCCTGTTGGCGGGGCTTTTTTGGTGTAGCTTTCGGTGCGTTTTCGTTGTTCATCTAACCATCCTTTTACTTCATCATTAATTGGGAAATGGTGACTGGTAAACATCCATGCCTCATCTTCAACAAACACTTCAGGATAAATAGAATGTTCATCCCAAATATCTGAATAACGCTTACGCATAGTCTGCGTAAACCTAACGCTCATGTCGTAAATACGGTCACTTGCGAAAGGTTCTGGTTCAGTGTTGTAGGAGAGTGAGGCAAGGAGCAGCCACCGTTGGCATTCCTGTATTACAGTCTTAGCTTCATTCGCATCCAAGGCAGGCAGGCTCATCAAACGAAGGGGTCACAGTACGCTCTATTGAAAGGCCGATATTCTCAGCTTTCTTCAGGCTTTCTGAACGGCAGTAGTACAGGGTCTTAACGCCTTTACGCCAAGCGTCTAAATGCAGCATGTGGAAATGCTTTATATCGACATTGGAAGGCACAAAGAGGTTAAGTGATTGAGACTGACAGATATAAGGCTGACGCTCTGCTGCATGTTTAATGACCCAGTTCTGGTCGATTTCCAGGGCAGTCTTGAAGACCTCTTTAAGCTCTGCACTGATATAGCTCAGGTGTTGCACAGAACCACGGTTAGCCCCTATGGACTTCCACTGCTCTGCTACCCATTCACTATCGCTCAGCTCACCTTTGTACTCATTCCGTGCTTCAGCGTGTTGCCAGAGTAAGGCATCCAGGTACTTATTCTTCACTTTGAAGGAACCACTGAGGGTCTTGTGTGTGAAGATATTCGCCTTTATAGGTTCAATGGAAGGTGAAGCCCCACCACAGATAACACTGGAACTGGCGTTAGGTGCGATAGCGATAAGGTGAGCGTTACGCAGTCCGCCTATACCCATATCAGGAGCAGCCCCCAGCTCACTTGAAAGCTTACGGGAAGCCGCCAATGCGCTTGCATGTATCCCCTTGAAGATACGTTCATTAAGGAGTGCAGCACCTACAGACTCAAAAGGAATTCCCTTCGATTGTAGGTAACTGTGCCAGCCCATTGCACCTAAACCTATTGAGCGTTCCTGAGCTGCCGAATAGATAGCTTTAGCCATAGACTCCGGTGCATTCAGGATGAAGAAGGTCAGCACATTATCGAGGAAGCGCACCATATCACTAATGAACAGTGGGTCACTCTTCCACTCATCATAACGTTCAAGGTTCACGCTACTCAGACAGCAGACAGCAGTACGGTCATTATCTGTTGGTAGGGTTATCTCAACACAGAGGTTCGAGTGGTGTACTTTCAAGCCTTTAAGCTGCTGCTCTATTGGCAGCGCATTGTTCACCGTATCAGAGAAAACTATGTAAGGTTCCCCTGTCTGGTGTCGGGTTTCCAGCAAACGTTGCCACAGTTCCAGCGCACATACTGTCTGCACAATGTCACCAGAGTTAGGGTCGATTAAGTGCCAGTCTGTGCTTGTCGCTTTACCTGTAGTGGCGTCTTCAATAATCTCCATGAACTCATCAGAGATACACACACCATGATGCAGGTTAAGGTTCTTCCGGTTAATGTCACCACCAGTGGGCTTACGCATACCAATGAACTCAACAATCTCAGGGTGAGATATATCAAGGAAGGCAGCATAAGAACCTCGACGGGTCATGCCCTGGGAGAAGGCCAGCATTTCACGGTCAACCACACCCATGAAGGGAATGACACCAGAGGACTTAGAGCCTGCTTTGGTTTTGGCACCATCAGAGCGCACATCAGACCATGAACCGCCAATGCCGCCACCCATAGAAGCTAACCAAGCATTTTCAGTATAGTGACTGGTAATACCTTCACGACTGTCTTCTACATAATTGAGGAAACAGCTAATCGGCATACCACGCTGCTTACTGAAGTTTTCAGGGTGCATCTCCCAGCCTTTCAATCGAACAGGGGCATTACTCAGAATCGGAGTAGAGAAACCTACCCATAATTTTGAGGCGTAGTCATAGATGCGCTGTGCCATTTCAGGGCTATCCGAAAAAGCTGTTGCAGCTCTTGCGAACCCTTCTTGTGGGCTTGTTTCTTCAGGGAGTAGGTAACGGTCTTTGAGGGTTTGCTTACCGAAGTCAGTTAAAAGTGAATCACGGTTATAATTAATGTTTATCAAAAGTGTTCCTCAGTGCTGTCACCAGTGTGTGCTTCTTTCTCAGCTTCGAGTTTCAGTAAGTAAATAGCCTCGTTATAACGACCACGGCAAGTTTCAGTAATAATCTCAGCGACATTACCTGTTAGGTCATTCATATAAAGGAAGGCGTTCACAGGAATTATCATATCAAACTCATGTATAACCCTATGTTTAAACTGCAACAGAAGTTGAAGTATATGCCCTGCTTTAGCGAGGTCTTCCAGCCGGTTTTCCTTTTTACGCATAACGTATTTGAGGACATTATAAACACCACCATTGAGGTTATTTACAATACAGAACTCTGCCGGTTGAACACGGAAATGTTTATAGTGGTTTCCCCCACTTGAATATCAGCAGCTTTTACGGTTGCCATAGAATTACCTTATTGTTTGCATAATCAAAATCTGAATGTCGGAGTATTCGAGCTACACGCGCTTGTCGTAGAGCTTCCTCTTCACTTAACCCTTGCTTAGCAAAGGCATGTACTACAGCTTCCCAAGGTGTACTGACTTCGACCTTGCTCCACCGCATTTCGGTAAGCCCTTTCCTGGCACCAGACTTGAATGTATGCTCATACTGTTCCCAGCCTTGAAGCTCTCTAAGAATGGTGTCTGCTGTATCCATACCGATTGAGGGACAGCCTCCATAACCATCCGTAGTGTCGCCAGCAAGGGCTTGACATAGATGATAGTGGTCTGCCATTTCTTCAGTAATATGGCGGGGTTTGGTGTCTTTAGCAGGATTGAACAAGTAGGTAGGTATCGTCTGTAGGTCTTTATCCTCGGAGACGATTATCTTCTTACACTCAGGGTAAAACTCAGGGTTTGTAGCAAGCATCCCCATAACATCATCAGCTTCGAGAGCTTGGATTGTGTGAGTCTCAAATTGAGCTGTCATCCACTCTTTAAGCTCTCTCAAAGCCAATGGTTTACGGACACCTTTCCGATTGCCTTTATAGGTATCCAGAACATCCTTGCGCCAGTTTTGAGAGCCAGTCAACGTGTTAATGATTACAGTGTCTTTCGCATCCAGGCCCAGTTTAATCAGGACAGAATTAATGTATCGGATAACATGATACTTAGCTTCGTCAAATACAGAATGCAGTGTCCAAACTCCATTACTCCATTCAATCTCTACCTCTGAAATACAGGCGGCTTGGTAGGCGACAATATCACCATCAATTAGAAGAACTGTTTTCTGGCTCATATTATTGCCTTATTTAGTTTTAGAGTGGTTATCTTTAAAGGTGTAATAACGCGCTGCATATACCGGCAAACTCATGACATTACTTGCGCCTGTTTGTTGCCAAGCTTTAATAATGTGTTCAGGGTATTCAGGTATTGGGCCTTCAGTTATTTCAGTTTTCTTTTTGCTGCCTTTAATGAATTTGTAAATAACAAAAGCAAAGACAACTACAGCGATTACACTTAGTAAGGTATCGTTCATTTTAGTCTCACTTATGAGCCTTGCTGGTCAAAGCAGCCCAAGCTACCGGATACAAAGGCTGGATGATTTCACCCACCGCTTTTGCCAGTTCTTGAATCTCACCTTGAGCGTCTTTAGCGGCTCGTTTGTTGTAGAAGTTTGCAAAGCTCATTAGGTTGCCAGTCCAAATCCAATTCACTACAGCCCCTTGAGGCAAAGCAAATCTAGCCTGCTCTTCACAGATACCATGAGCCAGAAGGTCTTCGTATGCGTCAATAGCCACCTGAGTCGAAATAGCATAAATCTCTGTAGCTATCTCTTCTGTCCGGTCATCAACCAGGCCACCACTACCCTGCTTCTTATCTGAAGTAGACTGACGCCAATCAGGGAAGAAGATTTCAGGAAGGCTTGAGATATACCGGCGGCTTTCTTCATTCTCCACGAAACCAACTTTATGCTTGAAGCATTGGGTACGGATCGGGATAGGTGCAGCCATTCGTAATGTGAGTGCAGTGTGTCCGAAAGGTGTCCAGTGGTCGTGCTTAGCAAGGAAAGCAATCAAGCTTTTATCCTTGTCCATAAGTTCAGGTTCAGGAATCTCACGCTGCTCCATAAAGAGACTATTCAGGCGCTCAGCTTCAGCGATAGCTTCAGTGTTGCCCCACATAGACACCTTATCAAAGGACACCCGCGCAGCATTCACCACAGAGAGGTCAGAACCCATGTGGTCTACATATTCAGCTTTCACTTATAGATACCCCAACACTACGCCCAAAGGGTAATAAGAATTCCAGCGATACGCGCCACCTCTAAACCAGTAATAGCATCAGCACCTACCAGTTTGATAATGTTCGTTACCCAGCCATAGCCAATTAACCCAACAAACAGTAACCAGATACTTACAAATAGAGCTTTCATTTAATATTCCAAATCTTCTTCAAGGGTTATGGGATAGCCGTTCCAGATACCTACAGAACCTAAAGGGGGAGCAAAGTGTGCTTTAGCTACAAGCTGTCTGGAGCCTACGTTACGTAGCTCATCCCACTCATCACGGGAAAGTACAATTTCTTTTACCTTCAGGTTCCTTACCTTGGCCTCTTGGAGCGCCTTGATAATCTTGTCTTGAATACCCACTTCAGTAATCAGTCTCATGCGTATTCACCTCGCTTAACCATGAACCAGCACTTACGGTAGATACCAGAGATACCGCCTTCAGAACGGATTTCAGAAGCTACTTCACGACACATTTCCACAGCCGCAAGTACATAAATCAGTACAGGCCATGTGATAAGTAGGAATACTGCCTTTGTGCGGAACCATAATTTACCCATTTAGTTTCTCCTTGAGGTCTGTGAAGCCACCAATCAGCTCACCTTGAAAGGTTATTTGAGGTACTGAACGCTTCTTAAAGCTCAAGTACGTATCGAAGGCTGCTTCATCTTCTTGGATATTGTGAAAGGTGTATGGAAGCATTCGTGCATCCAGTAAGTTTTTAGCATCGGTACAAGCCGGACAGCTTGTAGTCCCATAGATTACGTACTTAGGCATAGAGTCCTCATTTGATTTGATTTGTCATAAGTGTGTGGTAATTAATGCGTGTCAGCCCAAGAAGCTCCAACACCATGTTCGGAGTCCAGAGGACACTTGAAGCAGAAGGTATCACCGACCAGTGCAGCAGCCTGTTTAGCGATAGCACCTAATTGGTCTGCAATTTCTTGGTTACGGCAAGCAACCTGCATTTCATCATGTACCCATGCACATAAGGCATAGTCACCGTCCCAGCCGTGTTTAAAGCCTGCTTCCTGAGCCAAGCGTTCAAACTCAACAATCCACAGTTTGCAGATAATGGCACCGGCACTTTGCAGTAAGGTGTTCAGTGCAGCGTGTGCAGAACGGACAAAGACTTGTCGCCCATCAAGACCACGAAGCCACCCACGTTTAGCCGCTAATTGAACAGCATCCCGAAGCTTCTTGAGTGCCGGAGTGTTCTTCAGGAATTTATTCTTGAGGCTTTTACCTACCTTTGCCTTCTCATCAGGCTCAAGCAGTGCATCAACAATATCACCTATCTTTTCGTCACCAGCCCCATAAAGGAAGGCATAGATGAAGGTCTTGGCTTGGCTACGCTCAAGGAGTCCAGCAGCCATTTGATTAGCTGTGTGAATGTCACCATTGAGGATTTCCTGAATGTAAGCCCCACCATCCCACTTAGCCATAAAGTGACCGAGACAGCGCAGCTCAAGGCCGGACATATCCGTACCCATGAGAAGCCAGCCTCTAGGGACTGTGAATAGCTCTCGACACTCACGCCCGAAGGGTGCGCCACAGGAAGGCACCTGGCCAATGTTAGGAAAGCTGTGTGTAGCTCGCCCTGTTACAGCACCGTTAGGATTGATTGAGCCGTGTATCCGTCCATCACGCTTTACCTGCCTAAGCCAGCCTTGGTCGCCCTCAGCTAACTGGCCGATACGCTTCTGAAGCATGAAATACTCTTTTAGAATCTCTGCTTCTGGTATCGCTGTGATAGTCGATAGTGTTGTCTCATCGACCTTTGGCTGTCCGTTGTCAGTAAACTCTGTAGGCTTCCAGCCACGCTCTAAAAGAACCTTAGCTACGTGCTGTCTGCTTGCAGGGTTAAACTCAACGAAGGTTACAGGTGTGAAGGGTGCATCTATCGTCCGGTCAGCTCTCAGGGGGTCTTTGTAGCAGACTGAGCGTTTCGGCCTAACAACGTCTGAAGATACGGCCCATGACCCGAAGGTATCTATGAGCTGGGTCTTGATACTGTTACGCCTGGCTGCAAGCTTACTGTAGAGGGTAACTGCTTTCTTCTCGTCAAAGACAAAGCCGTTTCGCTCCATCTTAGCGAGTAGCCATGCAGCCCTTGTTTCAAGTCGTAGAGCTGTGTCAGGGTACTGCTTCGCTTCGATACGCTTCCAGAGACTGTATGTTACCCACACATCCTGTTCGCAGTAGTCCAGCATTTCTTCAGAGAAGGTAGACCACGCATCTTCCTGTTCACCGTAATCGCCCTTGTAGTTACCTAAGCGGTAGCCCCAAGCTTTCAGCGAGTGTGAACCAAAGAGTTTAGGTGGTAGCCTGAAGCCCCTTTAGAAGCTCGGTACTTAGCAATCTGTTTAACATCCAGGTCTTTTATGTTTGACCATATAAGCCTTGTGTAAACTAGAGTGTCGTGGTGGTAAGCAGTAGGATTGTATGAGGGGTATAGTTTGCGGATTACAGGGTCATCATACTTAATGATGTTATGTCCGATTAACTCATCAGCTTGAGATAAGAGCTTTAAGCCATTCTGAATCTCATGTGGCCTGAACTTGAATACCTTGTCAGTATCAACATCAATAGCCACTATGCAGTGAATTTTCGTTACATCATCGTATAGACCGTCTGTTTCAATATCATAAGCTAAGCGCAATACGCCTCCTTAAAGTAAGCCTTGCATCCTTTGGCGAATGTATGAACCAATCCCATCAGCTTCACGCTGGCCCACCGCTTCAGCGATATGCTCAATGACTTCCTCTACCCCTGCTGATTGACGGTCTAAGCGTGTCTGGCACTGGCGCATCTGTTGCTTAACCAAAGCCAGTTCAGCCTGTAGAGTGACGACTTCAGATTGAAGCTGGTCTACTTGGCGTGAACGGAACAAACGTGTAAGAGATTTGAACTGGTTCATATTTAGGCTCACTTGTGGTTCTTTAAGTTAAAAAGGGTTATCGTCTTCTTCTGGAATAGGAGACATACTTTCTTCAAAAGGCTCTTGTTCTGTCTTACGGCCCGTCTTAGGGTTATAAACAAGGTTTGTGGTCTGGCCGGTACTATGGCCGGTGTAACGGTCTTTCAGTATCCGAAGTATGGTCAGGTTCTTCTCAACATCGTTCTCAGCCTGCTGGTCACGCTCCAATGCTAATACGAAGTTCGCATACTGCACATTTGCCTTACCACCAGCGAAGTCATCAAGGGATACACGGCCACCTTCTTCATGGCTTGGCCCATCTGACTTACGAAGGTGAGACACATAGAACAAGGTGAAAGGCAGCTCTTTGTTCAGGTCATTAAGACCCCGCATAAGCTTCTTGAGTGTAGAAAGCTGCTCACGCTCCCCTACCATATCCATAATGTAAGTTATGTGGTCTAAGAATACGTGGCGTACACCGAGAGCTACGACTGCATACCGGATAAGGCTTAGCAGGTCATCAGTATCAAGCCCATTCCCTACATCGTACATGAAGAGATTTTCAGCTATCCGCTGCTTTGTTTGCCATTTCTTATCAGGACAGTATTTAGCGTCAGGAACATGGTAAAGCTTGCTGTCTACCTTCCCTGCTATGGTGTCCATCGTTAAGGTCTGGTTCGGCTCTTCCAAGAGGAAGGCTAGAACTTTCTGGTCATGTTCAACAATCAAGTGAGCCATGATTTCCTTCAGCACATCCGTCTTACCACAACCAGTGCCGGAGCCAATCGCAATCATTTCATGCGGTCTAATTCCGTAGGTTGCAGCAGTCAGGAAGGGGTATGGATAAGAAAGACCCCATTCAATTGCCACATCGCCTTTTTCCAGTACGTCAACACCTGAGACAATGCCATGTGGCTTATAGGGTTTAGCTCCCCATATAGCCTTTATGATTTCGTCTGAAGCATCCTCCATCAAAGCCTGATTTGCGTCTTTGAACCCTTGGATGGTAGCGATACGACATTTCCCTACTGGGAAGAGTGGAGCGCATTCAGCGATAGCCTTCTGGCCGGCCTCATCATTATCAAACATCAGAATGACTTCATCGAACTGGCTGAAGTATTCCATGTGTTGGCTGAACGCTTTCTTAGCACCATCAGCACCGTTAGGGACAGATAATGCAGGGTACTTGTTACCTTGAACCTGAGACACTGACATAGCATCCAAGTGGCCTTCAGTAACTACGACCTTCATTCCCCTGGAAACGAGGTTCATCCCAAAGAAAGGCTTCTTGCTGAAGTCACCGATAATAGGAAAGTCTTTATCTTTGGTGCGTACCTGCTGGGCCACTATGGAACCATCCGGTAATGATAGTGGTGCAAGGTGTACCAGCTCACCCTTGTAACGACCCACCTTGTAGCCGTATAAAGCACAGGTGTCAGCATTAATGCCACGCGCCTTTAAGGGCTTCACCTCGCCATGAATTAAATCCATCTTTACCACCTTTCTTGAAGCTTGTTTTACCTCACCGTCAGCAGGCTCATAATATTCACACCCTGAAGAAAAACAGTAAGCGTGTCCGTCTGAATACCGTGCAAGATTGTCTCTCGACCCACATTCAGGACAAGGCTCTTTGCGTATTAATACAGACTGCTCCCTTTCCATTACCGAGTTACCAGTTCTTTACCTAAGTTTGCTCGAATAATATTTTGGACGATTGCACTACGGTCAGGAAAATAAGTTGCTGTCCGGTCTTCTGCATAATTAGCAAAGGTCAGGAAGCCGACTTTGTTTAGTTTGTGTATCACTGCTGCCAGGCGGGTAATACGGTAAAGGCCGATAGCTTCAATTGAAGTAATTGAGCCATACTTAGCTAAATGTTTAACTACTTTTTCTGCTTGAGTCATGTGTCTTTCCTATAAAAGAAAAACCCCACCGTACATATAATTAAATATGAAGAGGATGGGGTCATGTTTATTTGTAAGGTTTACTTCAGGTTTTCTTTAACCCATTCGCGTGTGTCGAAACAGGGACAGGCTTTTGCGACATTGGGTAAGTCACGATGCCCCAGTATCTCTGCCGTTTCGTAACGTGCTTTGAGGACTGTGAGTGTTGCTTGGAGTGTTTTGAATTGCGCATCTGTAAAATTATTCACAGCCTTGTTGTGGTCATCAGCAGAAACACCGCCGACCATGCAAACAGAAACACTGTTGGAGTTATAACCGTGTGCATGAGCGCCTACAGCATTTTCATTACGGCCTACTTCGAGTGTCCCATCACGTTTAATTACGTAGTGGTAGCCAATCTTCAACCAGCCACGGCCACGATGCCAACGGTCAATATCGTATGCGCCAATATCCTGATTTTCATTTGTTGCGGAACAATGCACTACGATAAAGTCAGTGCGGTTTCTTTGTTTAGTTGCCATAAGGGAATTTGTTTACCATATCTGGTACGTATTCAGATAGTTTGAAGATTATTTCATCATCACCTCTTTTAACGACCTGCTTCTCAACACCCAGTTTAAATATCTTGGAGTCATTGAATAGGTAGCGTTTCTGTAATACGTCTATAAAGGGTTTAAGACAATTATCAATATCAGAGCGTGTGTTTGAATAACGCACTAATATATGGAGAGTTAATCGTCCATCTGGAATTTCGAGGTCTTGGAGAAAAGAGATTAAAGCCTCTTCATACTTCCGGTATGCGGCTGTTTTAGTTTTCTTACCGTAGTATGAGTCGTTTGCACTGAGAGGCTTATGGTTAGTCTTAACCCAAGGATTAGAAGTCTGGCTCACCTGAGTCATTACCTTCACCTGAATTGAAGCCACCTTCTTCTTCACCGAATGGGGTATCGTTCATTTCATCAGCATCAAAGCCACCGTCTTCTTCACCGAAGCCAAAGGCAGAGGCATCTTTCTTACCGCCGAACTCGACCAGCTCTTTAATCTGAACAGCCTTCAGACGCAGAGTGATACCGACTTCTTTTGTGTCAGCTTTGAAGTAAGGAGCTGTTTCATAAGCAACCTTAACGATTGAACCAGTGCCTACATTGATTTTCTTGGTGATAATCTGGCCCTTGGCGTCATAGACCACCGGCTTCTGTGTGAAGGTCTTGCCAGCGTATTTACCGTTCTTAACTTCAACCACAGCAGCCATTTTGAAATTAAAGCCGATACGTCCTGTTTCTTCGCCTTCTTCATCCAGCTCTTCCGTGTAAGGGTTACGCGGCTTCATCACCTTCTTGAACTTTGGCTTTTCTTCCTGCATCTGTTCGTAAGCTTCTTGCAGCTTCTCATCCAGGTAGCCCATCAGGGACTGTGCATCGTCACCATCCAGCATGAGCTTACAGTTGTACTCACCGCTGGCTTTGAACTTAGTGTCCGGCTCAAACAGCTTAGGGAAAGATGCTTCACCGAAAGGGGTAGTGTTTGGTTTACTCATTGTGCTTGTCTCGCTTTATTTAATTGCTTTTGCCTGAAGTGCATCAACATCGAAGCCTTCAGAAGTGAGTGCCATGTAGAGGTCTACAGGGACTTGTTCGCCTTTATCCCAATAGAAGACATAGGCTTTGGTCAGATTGGTCATTGGTATTCCTTAAGTTCAGTTTGAGATAAAAACGAAAAAACCGCCTTGGTTTCCCTTGGCGGCTTGATTTGTCATAAGTGTGTGGTAATTGTTTAAGCGGTTGCGTTCATAGGCTTTCCTAGTGTTGGATTGAAGGGAACGATTTGATTTGTCATAAGTGTGGGGTAATTATCCCCAAGCAGCACTTAGAGTCCCAAGCAGCCTTGCGGCCTCTTCCCGAACAGCTCTGTGATAGTCATCAGGGCGCATCACAATCACCTCTGTCTGGAAGCCTACTGAGTCACTGCGTAGGTTTAGATATTTCTCTATTTCCATAACTGAAGAGTCCAACAACTCATGCGCTATTTTTCGAGCGAGTTCCTTTCGCGCTATGAGTTCTACAGACTCAATATTTATACACTCAAGTTCCATCCTGTATATTTCAAAAGCAGCATGTAGTTTCATGGTTTACCTCTCAATTTGATTTGATTTGTCATAAGTGTGTGGTAATTAATTTGGGTCTGTCTCACTTGTGGTTACTTTAGGCAAAGCAATAGCGTGATTGCAGGACAATCTCTAAATCCAAGTTACCTTTTTCCGGTGTTGGCGGTAGTTCCTCTCGCGCTTCCAGGCTTAACTGCTCCAACATTTCATCCCTGAAGTTTTCCATAACGTCATGCTCTGAGTAGAGTTCAACGAAGGCTTCACGGATGATAGTAAACAGACCGTCCTTGCCTCCTGTCCTGCTTGCCAGTGTACCAAAGCTGTCATGAATCAGAGCCAGACTTACATCTAAGCCTTTTTCACGTAAGCGTTCAGCAAATCTTGCAGTAACCAGCAGTAGGTGAGAGCTGTCCATACTGTGTACGAAGTTTGGAGCCACTGAGGAAGCTGACTTACGGACATTCACTTTATCTTCAGCCCTATGGATACTCAGTACAGTCCGTTTACCGGCAAGTGTAGTCTCCACCCTTTGGTGTTTAGTCTCCTTGTAGTCCTGCTGAACAGGGAAACCTAAAGGCGTAGTCCAGCGCACAGGTAAGCCTTCTGCTGCAACCATCTTAGCGGCCACTTGTAACCACTCCATAGCTTCACCAGCCTTCAGTACAGTGGAGCGCACAGCGTCCCATAGCTCTTTAGCCATTAGGCCAGATGCCATGAAGCCGTCACCCTTGAACGGGAACATTTCAGCGAACTTCTCTTCACTCACCAAGCCACGCTGAATATCACCCAACAGGTCACGCTTAGCTGGGCTTAGAATGTCTTCCATAAGCTGCTCACGAAACCCAAACTCTTTAGAGCCATAAGGGAAGGTCATAACGCTACGCTTAGCTGTCTTCCGGCTTACACCGAACTTGAGCCAGTGGTAAGAAGCCATAGTCCATTCAAAGGCTTTACGGCCTTCCTTAACCATATCAGAAGGTTTTTCCTTGGCTTCCGTAGGCTTGAAGTCAACACACTCATTCAGGAACTTAGCAAGACCATCCGGTTTACCTTCAGGGTTATGCTCAAAGTAGATAGCCTTCACCTTAGCAACAGCCAGTTCTTTTGCAGTAGTGTCTGTAAGCTCGTCAAAGCGGTCATCAAGGCGTTTTCTCAGTGAAGCTTCAGCTTTATCCATAACTTCCTGATAAATGTCTGAGGGCTTATCTGAGGGCAGCAGGTTCACACTCTTCCCTGTCACTTCACAGCGCAGTGCCATACCGAAGTTCTGAAGGCCCGAACAAGAACCATCCAGGGCGATAGGAATGCGGGTAACATGCTTGAGTCCGTTCTGCATATAACCAGCCCACTCACGCGCAGCAACTACAGCTTGGAAGGGTTTGTCTGCATCAGACCATTGGCGATTGTCATAAGGATTCTCAGCGATAGCCACAAGCATTTCAGTGTTGTCTTTAGTCCACTGGATGCGGTCTTCAAAGCTCACCTTGTCAACACCAAACAAGTTAGCTATATGAACAGCCAACCAATCAGCAGCTTCCTCCGTCCCTAGAGCCTCACCATTGGCGAATTGCAGTAAGCTCTTCACATAGTCTTCCCCTTGTGGAGAAAGGGCAGGAACACAGTACACACGGCCTCTGAAGTCCAATGTCCAAGGCATGTAGATTGAGGGGAAGTCAGCGTAGCGTTCAGCAGTCTTCAAGATTGAGAATAGGCGTTGACGTTTAGCGGTTAACTTCAGGTTAGCTTCGTATACCCTAGCAGCTCCTATACGCCACTCTAAGCGGCTTACTTCGTTATCGTCTATATCGGCTGGCTTTTCGGGTAACGTGTAATCTGTAGCCCTTGGAAGTCCTCCTAGCTCACTATCTGTGTGTGCAAGAGAGTTCAGCAGTTCAAGCTGTTCCTTGTTGACCTTCCATGCTGTCTTCTGAATGGCATTAAGTGCCTTATAGACCAGAGGCATGTCATGGTTAGCCAGTTCTTCCAGGTAATTCCTGTTGCTTGTCTTAACCAGACGCAAGGGACGTACCAAAGAAGTCAGATAACCACCTGAAACCGGAGACAACCAATCAAGAGGTTCAATTATCATAGGCTCATAGATTGGGCGCATCACTGCGTTATAAGCGTTAGCTTCTTTAATCCATTTCAGAGTGTCCGGTGTGGCTTGAAGGTAAGAGACAGTCTTAACACCGTCCTTTATGCCCTTCGCCTTGGCACCATGCTTGACCTCTTCCACGATACCAACTGCATCCAGCATACAGGTAATGAGTACAGACCCTACCAGCAGCTTAGTCTTCTGACACCAGTAGTCCCATTCAATCCCATGAGCGTCTTGGATGAACACAGACACATTACGCTTACGGCTATACTCACTCTTCCTTCTCTGAGCTTTATCAATATTCTTAAAGGTGTATTTATCCTTGGCTCGGACTTCTTTAAGCCGTATCTGGTCTTCAATCATTCCACCTATTTCAATAGCAATGGAAGTTGTAGGTCTACCTTTAGAAAGGCTGTTCAAGACAGACTTAAGAGTAATGAAGGCAGCTTCCCTTGCATCTATGTCTTTGAGGTACTTCAGTGCTACATGCCTTCTACCAGCTTTAAGCTCTGCCTGTTCTCTCCAAGCTTTAATCTCTTCAGCCAGTATTTCAGCCTTAGTGTCAATCAGACGCTGTGCGTATGTGGTATCACTCTCTCCACCTCTTCCTATGGCTTTAGTCAGATTACGTTCATACCTTTCTACACCGGCCTGAGTCATTTCTTCTTCTAACTCTGCTTGTGTTGTGTATAGGGCAGTCAGACTTTCATCTATCTCAAGTATTCTCAGTGATTTGTTATCAGTCATAGGTCTTCTCTCTTTTCTGTGTGTCTGTGTGTTGTGTGTCTGTCTTGTGTTTATCTTGTGTTTATCTTTGCGCTTGGCCTGAGAGCTTCCCTCTCAAGTGTGTGGTAATTATTAGTGTCATAAGTGTGTGGTAATTACTTGTGAGCCTGTGAGGATTGTCATAAGTGTGTGGTAATTATTCCGGCCCATATTTAAGGCAGAACCTTGTGGGTTATTCCTTGAGCAATTGAGCCGGAAGTGGGTATTAGTTATTTTCTAAGAAGTGGTATGAACATGAATTCGATTCATACATAAGGAAGGAGCTTTGCGTCACTGCGTCACGGTTTTGCGTCACGAAACGGCTATTTTGCGTCACGAGTTGCGTCACTGCGTCACGAAAAAGTGCGTCACGAAAAACCTTAACCATGTGATTCTGTCTCACTTGTGATTCGTATAGGCAATAAAAAAGACCAGCTCTAGGCTAGTCTTTATCTTCAATTTCAAGCACTTACGGAGTTATCTAACTGCTTAACTACTGTGTACTATATGACATTTTTAAATGGTGCGGACGGAGAGACTCGAACTCTCACACCTTACGGCACCAGAACCTAAATCTGGCGTGTCTACCAATTCCACCACGTCCGCTAACTGCAAGAGAGATTGGGGTGGACGATGGGGCTTGAACCCACGACCGCCGGAATCACAATCCGGAGCTCTGCCAACTGAGCTACGCCCACCATATCATCTCTTTTTCATTTGGTCAGGTTACTGGCGCGCCCGGCAGGACTCGAACCTGCAACCTACGGCTTAGAAGGCCGTTGCTCTATCCGATTGAGCTACGGGCGCATTTAAGCCTGACCACTACCGTGACGAATAATGCCCGTCTCAGAAGTGGTGCGTATCCTAAGTTAGAGATCAGACCTCGTCAAGACTAAATTTAAATTTAGCTAAAAAAGCTCTACTAGTCATCTCGTCGCTAACACATAAGTATAGTTCGTATTTATGCCCCTGCGCTTTTGTGAGAAACTATATCTATTTTATGATTAGACCCGGGGACACCTTTCGACAATGAGCGCGAAAATTATCGATGGTAAACAAATTGCACAACAGGTCCGTCACCAAGTCAAAGCGGGCATAGATGAGCGTAACGCTCTGGGCAAACGTCCGCCCAGCCTTGCCGTGGTTTTAGTAGGCGCAGATCC
Organism: Nitrincola sp. A-D6; assembly: GCF_000764495.1. GTDB lineage: Bacteria > Pseudomonadota > Gammaproteobacteria > Pseudomonadales > Balneatricaceae > Nitrincola. The sequence continues at coordinate 17,743 of NZ_JRLB01000099.1, read as the reverse complement.
CGCCTCACACATCTACGTCAAGCATAAAAAACAGGCCTGTAAGGATGTTGGCATTGAATCAACAGCCTACGAATTATCATCAGACATCACTCAACAAACACTTTTGGAGCTAATTGATACCTTGAATGCCGATCCCGCGACCGATGGCATTCTGGTGCAACTGCCCTTGCCGGAACAGCTGGACACGACCGCGATTATTGAACGTATTCGTCCGGACAAAGATGTCGATGGGTTTCATGCCTTCAACCTGGGTCGTCTGGCACAGCGCATCCCGGCACTACGCCCCTGCACACCCAAAGGTATTATGACGCTACTGAAATCCACTGGCGTTGACTTGTATGGGCAGGAAGCCGTTATTGTAGGCGCCTCCAATATTGTCGGCCGCCCCATGACACTTGAGTTACTGCTGGCAGGCTGCACTACGACGACGACTCACCGATTTACCCGTGACCTGGAAGCCCACGTCAGGCGTGCTGATATTGTCGTCGTCGGTGTCGGCAAACCCGGCATTGTCAAAGGCGAGTGGATTAAACCCGGGGCAATAGTCATTGATGTAGGGATCAATCGTCTCGAAGATGGCAGTGTCGTCGGTGACGTTGAATACGCTTCGGCTGCTGAGCGTGCAGCATGGATCACCCCCGTTCCCGGTGGCGTCGGTCCCATGACGGTTGCCAGTTTAATGGAAAACACTCTCGAAGCTGCCACACAATTAAACCGTTAATTTCCGCGTTATCACTCCTGGCCGATAGCGTTATTTAACACTATCGGTCATTACCCTCCGCTGTTTATATTTCCCATTATGCTTAAATACTCCCACTCCAGGTTTGAAAATTGAAATGATAACATTTATCATTCGTATAACACTAACGACCAAGATTGCGAGTGACTATGGAAACCACAGAACTACCACTGGAAACATCTGAGACTCTGGCAACTCCGGACATGGATCCTTTGACAACGCCAATCATCGATCCCCTGACAACACCGGAACTGTTGAGTGCTCCAGAGTTGCTGGATAGTACTTTACTCCCTTCTGTGGCTGAGTCCGCACCCAGTCAACTGGATACGCTCATCAATCTTCTGGATGTAGGCGGGCCTGTTGTCTGGATACTTTGTGTCTTCTCTGTTTTTGCCCTAACACTGATATTATTGAAATTTTGGCAACTCTCAGTCACTGGTGCGGGTGGCAAACGAAAAACACTCAATGCGCTAAAAAGCTGGAACCAGGGAAAACAATCCGCAGCCATTGAGCAGTTGAATTCCAGTCGCCAGGCACTTCCGCGCCTGATTGGTACAGCTATGCGCGGTGTACACCAAAAAGGGGATACCCCACAACTACGCGAAGAACTCAGTCGCTTAGCTTCTATAGAGATGGAAAACCTGCGCTCTTTTTTACGCCCGCTTGAAGTCATTGCCAATCTAAGCCCTCTGCTGGGTCTTCTGGGTACGGTATTGGGTATGATCGTAGCATTTCAACAAATGGAGCTAGCAGGCAGCCAGGTCGATCCCAGCGTACTCTCAGGCGGTATCTGGCAGGCACTACTGACTACGGCGGCCGGTCTTATTGTGGCCATCCCGGTTTTTCTGGCTCACAGCACCTTGGAGCGCAAAACAGAACGAATTGCACATGATATGGAAATTCTGATTACTAGTGTTTTCACACGCAACTGCTTAGATCCGTACATTCCCAGCACGACTCAACAGCCACAGGAATCCGGCGAAAGCTGGAAAACTGCAGATGGGGCCGTGAATGCAGCTTAATATCCAAGCCGGGAAAAGACGCAAACCCTTGAGTCTGACCCCCTTAATTGATGTGGTTTTTATTCTGCTGCTGTTTTTTATGCTGACCTCAAGCTTCATTAAATGGCATAACCTGGAGCTGGCTGTTTCGGCTCCGTCTCAATCAACCAGCCAGAGTAATGAGTCCCCTCCTCTACTGGTCAAGCTGAATGCCGAAGGTAAGCTCAGTGTGTCCGGGCAGACCTTTGCAGCACATGATGATGCACCACTTCAACAGCTGCTGGTGGATAATACAGATGCACGCGTCATTCTATTTACAGCCGATGAGGCGAACATACAGCTGATAGTATCAACCCTTGATCGTCTCAAGCGCCTGGGTGCCGAGGGCGTCTCACTGAATACGGACCGTTAGTGATGAAGCTATTCCCTGTAAAGCCCTCTCGTAGCGGCAATGATGATAATGTCATCCCGCTGATCAACATAGTGTTTCTGATGCTGATCTTTTTTATGCTCGCCGGCCAGATCACGGCTACTGATGCACTACAAGTCATGCCTCCAAGCTCAGATACTCAGGCCCCCACTGTCGCACTTGAATATGAACTGCTGATGGATGCTGATGGTGCTCTTGCATTGAATAATCAGGTAGTTACCCCTAAAGAGCTCAAGGAACAGCTTAGTATGCTTTCTGAACAAAATACTCAGGTGGAACTGGCACTAAAGGTTGATGCACAGGCCACAGCCGCGCATTTAAAGCCCTTACTGCAATTACTGACTGAAACCGGAATGAGTCAGATCACTCTATACACCCGCCAGACAAGCACCGCATCATGACTTTGACAAAACGCCACGGCATTATTGCGTTCATTATCGCACTATTACTCCACTTGAGTTTTGCTCTCGCCTGGATTCTTAACCGTCAGCCAGATGCTGAAACGGCCCTACAACCCGGTGTAGCCGGCGTAAGTGTCAGCCTTGCCGCCGCCGGTGATCTTATGGATGCCGCCGAATCAGAGGCCGCACCGGCCGCCACAACCGCAGAGCTTGAAGAGCAGCCAGAAACATCAGAGCCAGATCAGGAAACCCCGGTTGAACCCGATCCTGAACCGATACCTGAGCCGGAACCTGTTCCAGAACCCGAACCCGAACCAGAGCCAGAACCTATCCCGGAGCCTGAGCCTATCCCGGAGCCTGAGCCAACTCCAGAACCGGAGCCTGTTCCTGAGCCGGAACCAGAGCCGGAACCAGAGCCGGAACCTGTGCCTGAACCTAAGCCTGCTCCAGCACCTAAGCCTCAACCTGCTCCAGCACCACAACCCAGCCCTACACAGGCTGACAGGGTTGCAGATGTGGCATCAGAACAGTCAGGGGATAGTGACAGCGAGACTGATGAAGACACCAGTCAGGCAAGCTCGGCTGGTGCAAACACGCAAGGCAGTGATGAAGTCATCGACACAGGTGGCGACCCGGCAGCTGAAGCCAATTATTTTGTGCAGCTGAGTCATTACCTTGGACAACACAAACGCTACCCTATGATGGCACGACGTCAACGTCGTGAAGGTGTTGCAGAAGTTGAATTTACGCTGAATCGCAATGGTGAGGTACTGAATGCACGACTAGTTAACAGTAGTGGTCATAACTTGCTGGATCGTGAAGTACTGGAAATGCTGGAACGTGCTACGCCTTTACCCCCCTTTCCATCCAGCATCAGCGCCAATCAACTGGTGATCACCCTGCCCGTCAGTTTCAGCCTGAGTGATCGCCGATAACCGAGAGGGCCAAGATGCAGGTGTCTGGCCCTCTTAGCTGGCTGATACTCCGGTCAAGGCCTTCAAAGCCCCTTCTACCACCTCACGTTCTATATCACGGGTAATGAAGACAAGACGGGAGCGGTGATCCTCACTGGGCCAGGCAGGAAGTGGAACGGGTGGATGGAAAATGTGCTGTACACCATGAATAACCAAAGGCTTTTCCTGATCCTTAATATTCAAAATGCCTTTAACACGCAGGATGTTTTCACCCATAAAGCTCATCAGTACTTCCAGCCAGGTGGTTAACTGCTCTTCGGTTAACGGCGCCGCAATAGAAAAGCAGAACGCACGAATATGATCATCATGGCGATTCACATCATGATGATGGTGGTCGTGGTCGTGGTCGTGGTCGTGGTCGTGGTCGTGGTCGTGATGATCATGGCTGCAGTGGGAATGCATTTCCTCAGTATGAGCTTCATCCGCAAAGGCTTCTTCACGTAGCCAGCGTTCCACATCCGGTGTTTTGCCAGAGGCGGAAAAGAGGCCCAGATCCAGTAGTTTATCAGCCGTTGCCTCGCCCTGACTGACTGACCACTGAGGTGCAGCCGGGTTGATGTTACGCAAACGTTGTTGCAATAACTGGAAATCCTGATCAGTCACCAGATCCTGCTTTGATAACAGCAGTACATCAGCCACAGCCGCCTGTTTAACAGCTTCAGGATGCTGATCAAGGGTATGTTGGCCTGCACAGGCATCCACCAGAGTCACCACACCATCCAGGCGGTATCGAGATGCAATTTGCGGGTGGGTCATCAAGGTATGCAGTATGGGTGCTGGATCTGCCAGCCCCGTGGTTTCAATCAATACCCGACTGAAATGACGCTCCCCCTCACGTGAAAAACGCCAGGTAATATCCCGCAGCGTCTTCACCAGATCCCCGCGAATCGTGCAACAGAGACAGCCGTTGCCCATTTCCATAATGATATTCTCAGTGGAATGCGCAACCAGCATATGATCCAGCGACATCTCACCAAACTCATTAATGATAATCAGTGCATCGGCAAACTCTGGTTGTTGCACCAACTGGTTCAGCAAGGTGGTTTTACCACTACCGAGAAAACCGGTCAGCAGGGTTACAGGTATAAGTGATTTTTTGTGGCTGGCTGTCATGAGGTATCTCGGTTACAAAGCGTGTCGGTTCATCAGAACATCAGGGAATATGATAAATGTTACACTATAACAAATCACCTTTCACTCATTTCGATTGGGTCGAGGGCTAATGGGCTAATGGGCTAATGGGCTAATGGGCTAATGGGATCGTATCTGGCTGACACGCCGTAAACCCATCCCTGGGGGCTCCGGCGCGCCATCCATGGCGCACAGGGTCAGCCAAATCCGATCCCATCAGCCCTCACCAACCTGGGTGCCAGATTAAAGTTATTTTTGCTATTTGAGCTGGCACTGAGTTTCGGCGGGGGTGGTGATATTGCTTTGGAGTGACCGTCTGGCGCCATGGATGGCGACAGTCGAGCGTGTCATGGATGACGAAAGCGGGTCACACCAAAGCGATACCACCACCCAGCATAGCACCTGCCAAGTGCGTGCTGTTAGCGAGGTTGCTAATCTACAAATAGAGTCAGATATATCGAAAAGCTCTGCGTTACGTTAGCATAAAGCCAGGCATTCAGGCCTGATGGCTCACAGCAACGGAGAATAAGAACCATGCCGACTGCGATACATTCCGCACCTATTGACCAGCGTATTGAGTGGCTGATGGAACTTAGCCGTACTCACTCAGCACTTTATTGCGACCCTGAAAACTCACTGGCACGGCAGCGTTATCTGGCTGAACATCCTACCCGTATAATTGCCTTGAAGTGCATGGACGGGCGCATCCATTTGCCCTATGCCACCAAAACACCCTTAGGTATTGTAAGCCCCTTCCGTAATCTGGGCGGCATTTTTGACCTGGGCTGGCCTTATATGGGTGACCTGCTGGAGAGTCAGGTGATGGAAGCCATCCAGCAGGGGCATCGGGTACTCATCATTATTACCTATCACTTTTCCAAAGGTGACCGCTCGCGCGGCTGTGCCGGTTTCAACTGTGACAAAGATGCCGCCATGGCACATGCACACCAAATTCGTGAGCAGGTTGAGGCGATTTTCGGGCATGGACACAAAACGGTGTACCCCCTGGTGTGTGGTTTTGAAACTGACGAAGATGCCTGATTTTGCACAGCAGTGAAGGTGAGTCGCTTGATCTCTCCACACTAAAACCGGATGACCTGGATAGCTTGCCAGTGAAGCTGGAAGGTTTCTTTACCGATATGCCCGCTCAGATACGCCATGACCTGCTCCCGCTGGTCGAAGGGAACTTGCGCCATATCGATGAAATGCGTCAGCTGCAGCGCGATCTGGATATTGAACACCGCGAGTGGATGATCTGTGTCGGACGCGGCTTTGATTTCCTGCATGTGCCTAATGTGGCGCTGATCATCGGCCTTACAGCCCGGATCTGTCCGACCCTATCATCAAAGCTGCCGGTATTATCCGTGCTAATATGGCGCAAGGCCGGATACCCGATGATGGTTTCTTGCTGCTGTCCTCGGCGCCCTATGATGAAGTCGGTCCGGATCAGGCGCGTGCTGAATTGAAAGCCCGTTTCATGGCAGATTTTGCTGCCAATGTGATCCGTGAAGCGCAACCGGCACTGGCTGAAAAAATGCTGATTCGTACAGCTTCCTTGCACTGGCCTACGCGGCGGTTGGAGTTGATAGGGTGAAGCTTCGACAAAGCGCCTGGTTGTGTTTGAAGTAGTAGGCCCAATTATGTAGCTTAAGGTACTATGTTGACTTATTGGCAACAGGCTTCTATTATTGTCAATAAGTCAACAGGAGTGACCATGCATATTATTTCAAAGCGCCCGTTTAACGATGCGGCCAAAGCCCATCCCAACCAAAAACAAGCCCTTGAAGATCTCTATCGGGTGCTTCGTAAAAGTGAGTTTGGTACGCCGGAGGCGATGCGGCAGGTGTTCCAGTCATTAGATAATTTCAAATATAAGGATAAATGGTGGGTGCTTGATGTGGGAGGCAATCATCTCCGTATTATTGCCTTTATTCAATTCGTTAATAACCGCATATATGTGAAACATATAGTTACCCATGCAGAGTACGATAAAATTTGTAAACGATATGCCAAAGGAGAACTTTTATGACTGCTGTAGCGTTTAAAGAGGCCTGTTACAGCTTCGCCGAAGCAGCGGCTCCCTATGCCTCCATTAAGGATGATGCACACTATGAGGAGGCTCTGGCGTTGATTGAAAGCCTGTTGGAAGAAGCTGATGACTCCCCCAATGACCCACTCAATGCCATCATCGAACTGCTCAGCCACGCCATCGAAATCTACGAAAACTGTGATGAAGAGCTGGCCACCTTTAAACAACGCGCTTTGGAGAAACCTGCCGACCTGTCCATGCTGCGCTTGCTCATGACACAACACCAGCTTGGCACCGCCGACCTCCCCGAGATTGGCTCTAAGTCCATGGTATCCCGAGTACTGTCTGGCGAACGCAGCCTGAACAAAAAACACATTGCTGCACTGTCCCAGCGTTTTAACATAGATCCGGGGCTTTTCTTTTAAGATAGCCCTAAGAGAAGCCTATTGGTAAGAGTGAATTTTATCCTATAGTGGGGCTAGATAGTGAATTCTCAGGCATATTAGGTTAACTTGTTGATTGTCTAATGAACCTGCCATGAAAAGGAGATTCGAGCCTATGGTTTCACCTGATTCTGCAAGCAACTTTGGATTTCTGTCTGAGCACGATCCTTTGTTTGCGGAACTGGCTGTTGCGGCTGAACGCGCATTTGTCAGCGACCCAAACACAACGCTGATCAAGTTGCGCCAATTAGGTGAAGCCTTGGCTCAGCATATGGCTGTGCTAGCCAATATTCCATTTGACGAGCAGAGTACTCAAGCCGACCTGCTGTATAAAATCAGTCGTGAATACAAGCTCGAACCTGTAGTGCGAGAGCTGTTTCATACCCTGCGCATCGAAGGCAATAAGGCTACCCATCGGTTCAGAACCCAGCATAAAGAGGCGATTCAAGGCTTGAAAGTGGCCCGGCAATTGTCGATCTGGTTTCATCAGACTTTTGGTAAAGCAGGTACAGAGTTTCAACCGGATGCGTTTGTGCCACTCCCTGATCCGAGTGAGCAGTTACGAGCGCTGCAAGCTGAAATCACGCAACTGAAGCATGATTTGCAACATGCTAGTGTGGAGTTGGATTCCAGCCAGCAACTGAATGACTTAATCGCCAAAGAAAAGTCAGAATATGAAGCCTTAGCGCTGGCCATGGATGAAGAGTCACGAGCTCTGGCTGCACAAGCGAGTCAACATGAGCAGGCCTTGGCTCAGCAGCAAAATGAATACGAGCAGAAAATAAAAGCCTTGCAAGCGCAGTTGGCTGATCAGGATGAAAAAACACAGACCAGGCAACGCCAGCAGCTTAACCGCAAAGCACAAGCGGCCACTCAGCATATTGTCCTTGATGAAGCCCTGACCCGTATCCTGATTGATCAACAGCTGAATGAAGCAGGTTGGCAGGCAGATACGGATGTTCTGACTTACCCAAAAGGGGTTCGTCCAGAGAAGGGTAAAAACATCGCCATTGCAGAATGGCCAACTCAACTTCAGGGTGAGAAAGGACGCGCAGATTATGTGTTGTTTGTTGGTCTGACACCTATCGCGGTGGTTGAAGCGAAAAAAGAAAACACCAATGTTGCCGGTAAAATTCCCCAGGCAGAGCGCTATAGTAAAGGTTTCAGTGTCGCACAACCCTTGCAGGGTGCATGGGAACTGGCTGGTATGACAGTTGCCTGGCCAGATGAAGAAGAGGGTCACTACAAAGTACCCTTCGTCTACTCCTGCAATGGTCGCCCCTACGTCGCTCAGTTGGCTGAGCAGTCCGGTACCTGGTTTCGTGATGTTCGCAGTGTATCCAATACTCGCCGTGCGTTACAAAACTTCCACACACCTGAAGGTTTGCTGGACCTGCTGAAACGTAGTAAAAACATGGCTCAGCAACAACTCCAACAAGAGCCGTTTGGTTATTTAAAGCTACGTGACTATCAGCAAAAGGCGATTCATGCCGTTGAGAGTACTTTGGCTAAAGAAGTGCGCTCAGCCCTGCTGGCCATGGCAACAGGCACGGGTAAAACGCGCACTATTATTGGCTTGATGTACCGTTTTTTAAAAGCTGAACGCTTCAAACGTATTCTATTCCTGGTGGATCGAACTGCCTTGGGTCAGCAAGCGATTGATGCCTTCAACGAAGCACCGTTGGAACAAAATCACACCCTGTCGAAAATCTACAATGTCGCCGAGCTGGGTGACATGGCAGCCGAAGCGGAAACTCGTGTGCAGGTGGCTACCGTACAAGCAATGGTTAAGCGCATTTTTATGAGCGACAGCCCGCCACCGGTAGATCAGTTCGACTGTATTATTATCGATGAAGCCCACCGGGGTTACACTCTTGATCAGGAAATGACCGAAGGCGAGTTGGCTACGCGTGACACCAGCCAATACCTCTCCAGTTATCGCCGTGTGCTGGACTACTTTGATGCGGTTAAAATCGGTTTAACCGCAACTCCCGCCAAACACACCAGTGAGATTTTCGGTAAACCGGTTTATACCTATTCCTACCGTGAAGCCGTAGCGGACGATTGGCTGATAGATCATGAACCACCGATTCGCTATGTCACGCTACTATCACAACAGGGTATTCACTTCACCAAGGGTGAAACCGTCAGTGCTATTAATACCCAGACTGGTGAGGTGGAAACAGCTGAGTTGGATGATGAGCTGAATTTTGAAGTGGATGCCTTCAACCGTCGCGTCATTAATGAAAACTTTAATCGTGTTATCTGTCAGCAACTGGTGCAGGAGCTGGATCCCTTTGGGGATGAAAAGGCGCTGATTTTCTGTGCCACTGACCTGCATGCCGATATGGTTAAGCGGCTACTGGATGAAGCATTTAAAGATCTATATAACGGCGAATACAATCAAGCGGCTGTCGCAAAAATCACCGGACAGAGTGACAAGGTTGAACAACTGATTCGCCAGTATAAAAATGAGCCTTACCCCAATATTGCCATCACCGTTGACTTGCTCACTACGGGGATCGATGTGCCGAAAATCTGTCATCTGGTATTTCTACGCCGGGTTAAATCACGCATTTTGTTCGAACAGATGATTGGGCGTGCCACTCGCCGTTGTGATGATATAGGTAAAACGGTGTTCCGTATTTACGACCCCGTGGATATCTACGCCGCTTTGAGTGATGTCAACACCATGAAACCACTGGTGAAAGATCCCAATATCACCTTGGAACAGTTAGTGGAGGAGCTGACAGACCCATCCCAGCTCGAACGTGCGCTCAATGCGCCGGGTGATACACCTGAGCAAAGTCACGCAGATGTAGTGCTAAGCCAGCTTAGTCAGAAAGTGATGCGGGTATTGCGTAAGGCAGAGAAGAAAGCCCAAGATAAACCGGCCATTAAACAAAAGCTGGATGAATTACAGGAACTCTGGGGTATTGAGCCCAAAAGTCTGCACACCCATTTGCACCAATTAGGGCCGCAGCAAGCTGCGGCATTTATCACGCGTCATGCAGGGCTAGTTAACCAACTTGCCGAGGTGAATAACCTGCTTGGCAGTGAATACCAGCCAATCATTTCCGAACATGACGATGAAATCCGTGAACGTACCCAGAGCTATGGTTTACATCAGAAACCGCAAGATTACCTCGATAGTTTCAATGAGTTTATACGGCAACAGCTAAACCAAAGTGCAGCTCTGGGCGTTGTCGTGAATAAACCGCGCGACCTTACCCGTGAGCAACTTAAAGAGATCAAGCTGCTGCTGGATGCAGCGGGTTACTCCGAAGTTAAACTGCAAAGCGCGGTGCGCAACCAAACCAACCAGGATATCGCCGCCAGCATCATCGGCCATATTCGTCGTGCTGCACTGGGCGAGCCGTTGATTCCGTTTGAACAACGGGTTGATCAAGCCATGCAACGTATTTACCAGAGTCAAAACTGGCTACCAGCGCAGCGCAAATGGTTGGAACGACTGGCAAAACAACTGGTGCATGAAGTGATTATTGACCGTGAATTCGTCAACAGTCGTTTTTCCGAGCAGGGCGGTGCAAAACAACTGGATCGTGTGTTAGCCAATCAGCTCGACAGCGTTCTGGATGAACTCTGTGAGGCGATTTGGCCACCCATGAGCGCGTAACCTGTCGATAAAAACAAAAAAATCTATACATGTTGTAGTTAACATGTATAATTTTTTGAGTTTTTTATACATATAAGCGTGCATTTATAGAGAAAAGGAAGAAATCTATATGTCACATACCTTGCCGATGTTGCCACTGCCCAATATTGAACAATGGGAAACGCGGGCTGTGCTGAAAAGAACCGCTGAGGCACACCGCTACCTGGCTGAGCTTAAAGGCTTGGCGGCTAGCATTCCCAATGAAGCCATACTTATCAATACACTGTCATTACAGGAAGCAAAAGACAGCTCCGCAGTTGAAAATATTGTCACTACCCATGATGCACTTTATAAGGCCGATTTATTTGAAGATACCCTCATCCAGCCAGCCACTAAGGAAGTGCAGGATTATGCGATTGCGCTGAAACAAGCATTCGCTACCGTTCGGCGCACTAAGCTCATTCGATTGAGTGATATTCTCACCGTACAGCAGCATTTAGAACATAATCATGCAGGCCTACGCTGCTTACCGGGTACTGAACTCAAAAATACCCACACAGGTGAAGTTGTGTATACCCCGCCACAACATGCCGATGACATCGCTGTGTTGATGGATAATCTAGTAAATTATATCAATGATGATAGCCTGTGTGATGCTGATCCATTGGTCAAAATGGCACTCATCCATCATCAATTTGAAAGCATACACCCTTTTTACGATGGCAATGGCCGAACAGGGCGTATTCTGAATATATTGTATTTGGTTATCAAGGATCTATTGAATCTGCCAATCCTCTATTTAAGCCGCTATATCATTCATCATAGGGCGGATTATTATGCTCAACTGCAAAATGTTCGCCAAAGTGATCACTGGGAGCCCTGGCTGCTGTATATGCTAGATGGCATTATCGATACCGCACAGAATACTATTTCATTGATTACGCAGATTAAAGTACTGATGGATGATGTTAAACAGCGTATGCGTACACAGCTGCCTAAAATTTATCGTCAGGACTTGTTGAACAACCTGTTTTATCACCCTTACACAAAAATCGACTTTTTGGTGCAAGACCTGGGCGTCACGCGTATTACGGCCACCAAATACCTTGAACAACTGGTGGAGAATGGCTTTCTGGAAAAACAGAAAGTGGGTCGGGGTAACTACTACATAAACCAGCCACTCTGCACGCTACTGATGGCGCACAGCTAATACTGATATCAAATACTGAGACAAGCATGACCCACAATGACATCGTACAAAAACTCTGGAACCTCTGTGACGTATTGCGTGATGATGGCATCAACTACAGTGATTACGTGACCGAGTTGGTGCTGCTGCTGTTTATCAAAATGGTGCATGAGAACACTGAAGCCGGAACGCTAAAAAGACATCCGCTACCGCAAGGTTGTCGCTGGACGGACATTAACAATAAATCCGGTATCAATCTGCTGAATGACTACAAACGCATCTTGTTAAGCCTGTCGACAGACAAAGATGCCGAGGGTGAGGTGGTGCATGACGACCCACTGATCAGCGCCATCTATGCTGATGCACAAACCCGACTGCGTGAACCGCGCCATTTAGAGCAGATGATCAAAACCCTGGATCAGATTGACTGGTTCAGTGCCGCTAAGGATGGTTTGGGTGATCTGTATGAGGGCTTGCTGGAAAAGAATGCCAGCGAAACCAAATCCGGAGCAGGCCAGTACTTCACTCCCAGAGCGTTGATAAACTCCATGGTGCGTTGTATCAAGCCACAACCCGGTGAAGTGATACAGGACCCTGCTGCTGGCACGGCCGGATTCCTGGTCGCAGCCGATCAGTATATGCGTGAGCAGACCGACGACTATCTTGATCTGTCTGCGCTGCGGGCAGCCTTTCAGAAGAGTAAAGCTTTCATCGGCATAGAACTGGTACCCAATACCCGCCGCTTGGCACTGATGAACTGCTTGCTGCATGGCATGGAAGGTGACGACGAAGGTGTAGTGCATCTGGGCAATGCGCTGGGTGATGCGGGTAAATCGCTAAAATCGGCCGATATCATCCTCGCCAACCCGCCGTTTGGCACCAGTAAGGGCGGCGAGGCCAGCAACACCCGGGATGACCTTACCTATAAAACCAGCAACAAACAGCTGGCATTTTTACAGCACATTTACCGTAACCTGAAACCTGGTGGTCGTGCCGCCGTGGTCTTGCCGGATAATGTGCTGTTTGAAGCCGGTGTTGGCACCGATGTGCGTCGCGACCTGTTGGACAAGTGTAACCTGCACACCATCCTGCGCCTGCCCACGGGTATTTTCTATGCCCAGGGCGTGAAAACTAACGTGCTGTTTTTCACCAAAGGCAGTGCCAACGACAAACACCAGCAAGAAAACTGTACTGAAAATGTCTGGGTCTACGACCTGCGTACCAATATGCCCAATTTTGGTAAACGCACTCCCTTTGGTGATCAACACTTAAAACCGTTTGAATCTGTTTATGGTGATGATGCGAATGGCTTGAGTCAGCGCTCTGAAGGTGAATACAGCTTCAATGCCGAAAAGGTAGAAGTAGCCGAAGCGGAAGAAAACCAAGGCATAGACGAACGCCTGGCACACAGCCGCTGGCGCTGCTTTAGCCGCGATTGGATTCGTGATACCAAAGGTGACTCACTGGATATTTCATGGCTGAAAGACAAAGACAGCGTCGATGCCGCCAACCTGCCTGAGCCTGATGTGCTGGCCAGGGAAGCCAAAGTGGAACTGGAAGCGGCGCTTAGTGAGCTAGATGGATTGTTAGCGTCTTTGGGAGGAAATGCGTGATGGGTTTACGCATTTATATAGCATCTGAGCAGTCGAATTTTGTCACTCAAATCACTAAGGGGTTTATAGGTGCTTACGGAATTTGCAAAAGAGTTGGGGTGAGGGGTGAACGAGGATGTTTTGCCAGATGGATGGTATAGAACAAACTTAGGCTCAATCATTGAACTCAAGTATGGTAAGTCATTGCCTGCCAAAAGTAGAGATGGTGGTGAGTACCCGGTGTATGGTTCGAATGGTATTGTTGGTAGCCACTCTACCCCATTAATTGACCATGGTGGTATAATCGTTGGACGCAAAGGTTCATTTGGAGAAGTTCAAATTTCTGATGTTCCATTTTATCCGATAGATACAACTTATTATGTGGATAAATTTTATTATCAACCAATAAAGTATTGGTTTTATTTTTAAAAAATCTTCCTCTAACTCAGCTAAATAGATCAACTGCGATACCTGGGTTAAACAGGATGATGCATATGAGCAAAGTCTTGATCTTCCTCCATTAGCCGAACAAAAAATCATCGCTGATAAACTCGACACCCTACTTACCCAGGTGAAAACCACCAAGTCGCGCCTTGAACGCATCCCTGAAGTTCTAAAAACATTTCGTCAATCCGTCCTCGCCGCTGCTGTGAGTGGGAAGTTGACGGAAGAATGGCGGGGAAATATCGAAGCAAGCTGGACCAAATCAATTTTAGCTAATGTATGTCGGAGCGTATCGGATGGTGACCATCAAGCTCCCCCAAAGGCCGATGCTGGTATCCCATTTTTAGTTATTTCTAACGTAAGTAATGGTGAAGTCGACTTTGATTCCGTGAGTAGATGGGTTCCAGAAGATTACTACGAGTCTCTAAAGAATATTAGAAAGGCAGAAATAAATGATATTCTGTATACAGTAACAGGATCTTTCGGAATTCCGGTTGTAGTTAAGTCATCGGCTCCATTCTGCTTTCAGCGGCACATCGCGATAATTAAGCCTGATCATACCAGTGTTGATTACAGATATCTTTACTATTACTTGGCTTCACCCGAGGTTTTTAAACATGCTGACTCAGTAGCAACAGGGACTGCACAAAAAACGGTATCACTCACCCATTTACGCAACTTTAGTATTTCATTACCTACGCTTGAAGAGCAGGCCGAAATCGTCCGCCGTGTGGAAGCGTTTTTTGCCTTTGCCGACTCCATCGAGCAAAAAGTCTCTGCTGCGCTGACCCGTGTCAACAACCTCACTCAATCTATTCTCGCCAAAGCCTTTCGCGGAGAATTGACTGCCGAGTGGCGTGCAGCCAATCCTGACCTGATCGGCGGTGAGAACTCGGCTGAAAAGTTGCTGATGAAAATTCAAGCTAGTCGTCAAGTAAAACAGCAAAGGCCTAAAAAATAATGTCTGTGCTTTTTCCGTTTTAGTCGTGTGGATTACAAGGAGTTTAAATTGATTGCTATAAAGAAAAGAATGACTGTTGATGAGTTTGTTGGTTTGGGGGCTTTATGGGTATTTAAAGCAATATTTTTTATGTTGTGTGTGCTTATTATAGCTGTATCAGTTTTATTTATTCCAGAAGTATATTTTCCGAACCAAACAGGCTGGAATGACCTCAGTAATATGGAGTTATTTTTTTTGGCTTGTTGGATTTATTTGACAGTTCGGTATGCTTTAAAGGTAAAAAAATATTCTGCTAGTGTTTTAAGAGCAATATACCGTTATATTATCTATTTTGGTGCTCATTCAATGGTGTTTTTATCTATGACTGGACTTGTTTTCATTGGTGACCCTGATGAAGGTCAGTTATTTCTGGATATGTATCAAGAATATTTTGATTTGGCATATGTGATTACATTGCTTGTTTTGATTTTTTCTATAGTTCCGAAAGGAAAGTATGGTGCTGTTGAAGCTAAAGTAGAGCAGGCAGGTAGCTCAAAAGTAAATTCAAAAAATGAACATGACGAAGTGACAGAGGGAAGTCATAATGCAGGTTAAAGCTTTTATTTTTTTACTGATTACTATTGTTTCAGTAGGGTCTTCAAATACTAGTGCACGTGGCGACTTTAGTAACCCGGATGCAGAATTTTTAATAACAGCCTGTAAAGCTGTGTCTGAAATTTATAATGCACATGATGAAAAGCGCTTTCTAGCCAGTCAGCGGACCTCGCTTTCTGATGCGATGCGAGCAGGCTATTGTTTGGGTGCAATAGAGCATTATCAATGTGGAGGTTGGTCCAAGTACTCACTATTCGAAGCAGCCAGGCGTATTGCTGCACTCGATATTGAAAACCGTCAAAACAGGCAAACACGCATGGATCGTATACTGGAGCAGGGAGTCTGTAGATAGAATGCATCAGAAAATACCTCAACTGATACGTGATCTATTTCAAATCCAGGCCGCTGAAGACAGTAGCTTACTTAAAAATAAAGCGATGTCTTTTGTTCGAAACGGGCTGATCACCACTGAAACTGAGCAAGGTGTACAGAGAGAACAGCATTTTATTACCAATGAGCAGGGGCGTGTACAATTGTACAATGTGTTGCTGCTCAGTGCGTTTTTTCCTGATACCAAGCTGGTTAAGGATATTTTCAGTGATATTGATGTTCGTAGGCGGTGTGCTGATGAGATCCGATCTCTTTTTCTCGAACGTCAGTCCCTGTTAGGTATCACGCTCACAAAACCTGCTACTCACCAGCTTGTTGAAAGCCTGTCAGCTGTAGAGACTTTTGATCTTACGCAAAGCATGTTACCAAATCCTTTTGAAACCCTGCCGCAATTGGCGCTGGGTAAAAACATCCCCTTGATGCAAGCACTGCTTGCTCAGTCTGCATCTTTAGATTCATATGATTCACTCTTGTCAGCCTACCTTAGGGAGGATTGGGAGGAAGCAGCAAAACTGTGTGAACAATTGGAAAGCCTTGGCTCATTACCAGAAAGTTGTTATTCGTTGGTCGAAACGATTAAGGCTCGATATCAGGAAGCTCAGGAATTCGATGATCTGATCGATCTCTTTAAGCAACGTTAAAAAAATTTCAAATAATGCTTGTTAGTGCAGTGCACTGTTTGAACCTCTCTCCTGCAACATTTATCAATGGAGAGAGATCAAATGAGTATTCCTACACAAGAGTTAGTTATCAATTTTCACATGACAGAAGTGTGCAACTACCGCTGCACATACTGTTACGCAAAATGGAACGATAACCAGTTCCGAAATGAGCTGCATCTTCAACCAGGTCAGGTTGAGCAGTTGTTGTCATCTTTGGCTGACTTTTTTCTGTCAGCAAATCCATTTAAACAAGAGTTTCCATATCAAACCGTACGTATTAACTTTGCCGGTGGCGAACCTATGGTCCTTGGTAAGCAGTTTATCAATGCTTTAGATACAGCCAAAGCATTGGGTTTCCGTACTTCAATTATTACGAATGGGCATTTTCTCACGCCCGATATGCTTCAACAGTCTTCATCAAAACTGGATATGCTTGGCATTAGCTTTGATACGGCTGATGAATTGATTGCACAATCGATTGGACGTGCTGACCGTCGTGGCCATTGGCTTAATGCAAATCAACTAGTCCGCATTGCCAATACCTATCGTCAACTTAACTCAAAAGGTCAGTTGAAAATTAACACGGTGGTTAATCCATTTAATTGGTATGAAAACATGTCTTCACTGATTGCTCAAGTGCAACCAGATAAATGGAAATTACTTAGGGTATTACCCGTGCATGATGTGCGGCAGGTAATTACGAGTGAGCAATACCAGGCTTATGTTGATCGTCATGCACCTCATGTATCTAACTTAATTGCTGAAGATAATGATGCTATGTGGGCTTCGTATTTGATGATTAATCCACAGGGACGTTTCTATCAGAATAACGGTCCTGAAAAAGGGCATTTGCTTAGCGATCCTATCTTGAAGGCTGGGGTGGAACAGGCTTTCTCTCAGATTCCTTTTGATTTTCATGCTTTTGCCAATCGTTATACACATGGGGTGAAATCATGAATAGAAAAAAATATTCAAAAAATAAGCAGATCAATGCGTTGGTTAGGGAGATGCTCAAGCAGGGCTATATCTATAAGCGAGGGGGTAAACACGGCAAGATTATTTCTCCTGATGGTAAAGTAAAAGTCACGGTGCCCGGTACACCCAGTGATTGGCGTGCATCAAACAGTTTTGGCTGATCTGAAAAGGT
>NZ_JRLB01000098.1 GCF_000764495.1 Nitrincola sp. A-D6 | reverse complement strand
CCACGACCACGACCAGCATGACGAGCATGACGAGCATGCACCAGCCGATACACACAGTGATGCACATGATGAGCATAACCATGATACGCATATCTGGCTTGATCCGCATAATGCCGCTGACATTGCCGTGAAAATGACAGCAGCGCTGGTCCAGGTTATGCCTGAGCACGAAGCCGCGCTACGCGCTAATCTGGATGAGTTTAAGGCTTCCCTTGAGCAATTGGATAGCGAGCTGAAAGTCCTGTTAGCACCGGTTCAGGATAAAGGCTTCTTTGTGTTCCACGATGCTTACAGTCATTTTGTTGAGCACTATGGCCTGAATCAGTTGGGGTATTTTACCGTTGACCCAGCCAGACAGCCCGGCGCACGCCATTTAGCCCAGATTCGTCAGCAGTTGCAGGATGCAAAAGCCAGTTGTGTCTTCAGTGAGCCACAATTCACCAGTGCTATAGTAGAATCTATTACCCGTGGTATGTCTGTTAGTCAGGGCGTTTTGGACCCCCTGGCGCGTGATATAACGCCTTCTAAAACCGCTTATGTTGAGTATTTACGCTCGATAGGTACAGCGATGGCGGACTGCCTAAACAATTGATTGAGTTTTATTCACCCAGGGGGCTTCACAAGCCTCCAAGGGGTGGATATAATGCGCCCCACTTTTGACGCAGATGTGGTGGAATTGGTAGACACGCTAGCTTCAGGTGCTAGTGCCTTCACGGGCGTGGGAGTTCGAGTCTCCCCATCTGCACCATTTACCAGTGGTGCAGCAAGTTAAAAGTGATTTTGCAGATGTGGTGGAATTGGTAGACACGCTAGCTTCAGGTGCTAGTGCCTTCACGGGCGTGGGAGTTCGAGTCTCCCCATCTGCACCAACCTTTGATGTACCCTCCTTGTGTTCTTATATCCGTATCCTAAATTTATTCGTTACCAGATTTCAGTCCGAAGTGATGCTGATTCTCTCTGTCCGTACATCCTGTACATGCGCCGCTCTTGCGCATCCATGCGCCCGCGGCATATCGCGCCAAGGACGGCGCTTATGCAGAAAATGCAGGAGCAGTTTTCTGTCCGTACATCCTGTACATAAAAAAAGCCCACTCAGGTGACTGAGTAGGCTGCTGCATAACTTGGGATGGGTGAGATCGGTGCTTGTCTGGCCGGATGAGGTGCCAGCAACTGCAGCTAAATAATCGGTGGGTTAAACGACCAAAACGCCTATCTGGAAAGCTAAAGGTAAAATGGCGACTAGAAAGGCTGCAACGATCAGCAGAATAGAAGGTATTAGTCCGAAAGTTTCATAGGCTTCATCAGTGGTATGGCTCATAGGTAGCTCCTGAAGTGCAAGATGTTTGCGTTTAACTTCTAATAGAGCAAAATGGGTGCCAGTTTTGTTTATAAAGCCTTTTTGTAGCTCAATTATATTGATTTTTAAGTAATAATATTTCTTGCCAAGTTGGGCGACTGGCGCTTTGAATCAAATCGCTGTTGCAATTATACAACTTTTCCTGTCATTTATGTCGCCTTTAGTTGTTTGCACTGTCATTAATGACATGCGTAGGCTAGCCTAATCCGTCAAATTCCTGTTGTCTTAAGGCTTCATACACCAGTACCGCGACGCTGTTGGACAAGTTAAGACTGCGGCTGTTAGGGTGCATGGGTAGTCGAAGGATGTTGTCTGATTCTAAGCTGGCCAGTAACTCTTCTGGTAAGCCGCGTGTTTCCGGACCAAATAACAGATAGTCGCCTGGCTCAAAGCTGGCTTGGGTATAACGTTTTGTGCCTTTGGTGGATAAGGCAAACAGGCGCATTGGCAGAACTTGCTGCAAAAAGGTTTCAAAGTCTGGCCAGACCTGTACCTGGGCGTATTCATGATAGTCCAGGCCCGCTCTACGCAGGGACTTCTCTTCCATGGAGAATCCGAGTGGTTCAATAAGATGCAGATAACAGCCGGTATTGGCCGCCAGACGAATCACATTACCTGTATTAGGAGGAATTTCTGGCTGGTAAAGGACGATGTTAATCATAAAAATTGCCGGGTAAAGGCTTCCAAGGTCAAGGGGTGGCTAAACAGAAAGCCCTGGTAGGAGAAACAGCCAAAGCCTTCCAGCATGTTACGTTGTTCTTCGGTTTCTACCCCTTCAGCGATAACGGCCAGATCGAGGCTGCGTGCCAGAGACACAATAGTTTTAGCAATGTCGGCGTGATGCTTGTCATGTGTCATGTCACTGACAAAGGACTTGTCAATTTTTAGCTGATCCAGCGGCAGGCGCTTCAGATAGGAAAGTGATGAATATCCGGTACCAAAGTCGTCCAGTGAGAAACTGATTCCCTTAGCTTTCAGCAAGTCCATTTTTTTGATGGTATCATCGATATCATCGAGGAGCATACTTTCAGTGATTTCCAGCTTCAATCTGTGTGGATTGCACTGCGTCAGTTCAATCGTGGTGAGTATCTGGCTGACAAAGTCAGTTTGCTGGAACTGCTTAGGGCTGATATTAACGGCGAGCTCCAGGTGACGCCTTCTGGGGTCGGTTTCCCATTCGGCTAACTGCAAACAGGCTTGCTCGAGAACCCAGTGTCCGATGGGCAGGATCAGACCGGTTTCTTCTGCGACCGGAATAAATTCTACGGGTGAAACAATTCCTCTTTCCGGATGCTGCCAGCGTAACAGTATTTCAGCACCGGAGACCTGCCCCTGGTGACTGATTTGCGGCTGAAATACCAGGAAAAACGTATTCTGTTGAATACCCTGGCGTATATCTCTGGCTAATGTAGCATGTTCAGTAACACGAATTTGCATGGCTGGATCAAAGAAGCGGAAGGTGTTTCGGCCAGCGGCCTTGGCTTGGTACATGGCAAGGTCAGCCTGTTTAAACAACTCATCGATGCTTTCTTCTTTGCCCCGAAACAGTGTGGCACCGATACTCAGGGTACTAAAGTGCTCAAGGTTTTCAAAATGATAGGGTTGGCAGAGAGAGTGCAGTAATTTCTGACACAAATTGTCAATCATCACTGACGCAGGTTCCATCTCATCACCCAGCTCTTCCAGTAGAATAATAAACTCGTCACCCCCAGGCGGGCCACAGTATCAGCACGGCGCACACACGCTGATAAGCGCTCAGCAACCTGTTTCAGTAGTAGATCACCAGTATGATGACCACGCGTATCATTCAGTGTTTTAAAGTCATCCAGATCAAGGTAGAGAATACCACCGACACTCTTGTGGCGGTGACTGTTTTCTAAAGCATGCTCCAGGCGATCCATCAAAAGTTGCCGGTTTGGTAGCAGCGTTAACTGGTCATAAAACGCCAGCTGCGTATGCGTATTTCAGCTTCCTTACGCTCTGTTACATCCAGCAAGGTGACCACATAGTTGATGATGGAACCGTCATAGTCATTGATCACCGCAGAAATACTGGTCCACTGCAGGAAACCATAACCACCTTTACGCTGGCTCCATATTTCATCCTGCCAGACACTGTGCTTTTCCAGTGTTTCGTTGATCAGATTAAAGCAGGTGTTTTCATCCTTGATTTTAACGCAATCTAAGCTCTTTCCAGTGACTTCGTCGGGTAGGTAACCAGTTATGCGCGTAAAAGCCTGATTAACTCTCAATATGATGCGATTGTGATCTGTTACCAGTATGCCTTCGCCTGACTCAAAAACGGTTGCCGCAATGTTAAGGTCGTTGACCATTGACTGCATGGCGTCGCCAACTTGATTGTATTCAGCAATGCCAGTGGTTTGAAAAATACTCCCCTTGATACCCCGTTGGGTAGCCGTGATAAATTCAAGTAATCGGGAGATTGCACGGTTATGGCTTATATGCAGCAGCCAACCAGCAATAATCAGCAAAACCACGAAGCCAATAGCAAACAACACAAATGAGCGAGTGAAATGTTCGCTGCGATGAGTGAATCGTTCCGAGGCGAGACTTAAAGATATAGAAAAAGAGCTTTCCTCTCCAGCAATTATCAATGGCTGACTTTGTGAATATGCCTTGGCCTCATGTTGTTCACCAGAGTTTAAATAGTCATTCTCATTTGATTGATTGATACGGCTGGCGCGGATCAATACATTATTTTGACTGTCCCGAATACTGATTTCATCCAGGTCAGCCATATTCAGTAGCTGTTGAATAAAATAGCGGTTCTGCCCTATCGCCAGTCCAGTAACCATGTATCCTCTCAGCTGGATGGTAGAAGGGTCAAATATGGGAACGGATCGGATAATAGACAGGTTATTTGAGCCGACTGTTTTCCACTCTGATGTATAGAGAATTGGTGAGTCCATTTCAGTAATAATTTTATCTGCACTGTAGAGTGGCATCCCTGCATCAAAAATCAGCCTGCCATCTGGACTGAGTAGAAAAAAAAGGTCCAGAAGTGCGCCACGGTCAGAATCCTGAAACAGTAAAATCATATCGTCTGTAACTGAGTCAAATCCTGGATCGTCGGTGAGCAAAGTAGTAAACACTCGATTGAAAGAGGCTACGTCTAGATAGGCATTTAACAGGCCCAGGCGATTTTCAATCAGGCTTTGAATGGTTCTGTGACGCTGTTCAAGTGTATTGCTGATTTCACTCTGTAGCTGGGCTTCACTTGATTTTGCAGAGTAGAGACTCGCTGCCAGCAGAGCCATAAGGCCAAGAAAACCAAAGATTAGCGATATCCGGGTTGTGAATGTCAGTGCCCATGGTTTGACTGTCGTCATATACTACCCAAGATCTGCATAACCCGGTTTTCCACTTTGCTATTGCTGAGTTTTAAGGTTTTATTATAGGCAGAAAAAATGAGTGACGTCACGTTAAGGTTCGAGTTCCGTTAATCTAAGATAGAAGGCTTGCTGCTGTTGAAGAAACAGTGTGAGTGATTCTGTGTCCATATAATCAACTGGTTGATGAATAATTTCTTCAGTGACATAAATGAAACGTGGATCACTGATAGCCTTATGCAGTGCTGAACTCAGGGTCTGTTGCTGTGAAAGTGGCGTTGTAGCAGGTGCAACCAGCATGCGAACAGAGGACATTTGTAAATCATAACCCAGCTCTTTCAGCGTCGGCACAGAGTTATAAAACTTAAGCCGATTATTTCCCAATCCTGCTAACAGACGCATATTGCCTGCATCAACAAGCTTGGAGTGGCTTCCGCCACTGAATCCAATGTCCACATCACCTGCCATCACTAAGGTGGCCATGGCGCTGCCGCCCGTAACAGGTATTGTCCGGGCAATGAAGCCTTCCTGCTTGGCGATCTGATTCATGATTCTTCTGTCTGTCAGAGTTTGAGATGCAAATAAAATCTCTTCTTTCTGGCGAGCATATTCAAGGAACTCATTCCAGTTGCTGAATGGGCTAGTATCACGGGTAACCAATGCCAACTGATCCTTCGAAAAAGCCCCAATATAGACAAAGTCGTTTAAGTCATATGATGCGCGCATATCTAATGGGTAGTTGGTAAACGGCATAGAAGGAGTAAACAGCAGCATATAACCTTGCTCCTGGCTTGTTGCCAACATCGCCGCTGCTGCTCCGCCACCGATACCTGGTCGGTACTGTATGTTGACAGGTTGTCCAAGTTGTTCTGATAGCACCTCAGCCAATACACTGCCTTGAGTAGACATGGATCCACCCTGTTCAAATCCGATCAGCAGGGTCAAAGGGCGCGCCGGGAAAGGCTCTTCAGCTGCTAAAGCTATACTGAAAATTAGCAGTTGAGCTAAACAAATAAGCTTAAGCGTTTTCACGGCGAACACCTCCTTGGGATCAGTGATGAATCAAAAGGTGTGAAATGTTTCGCAAGCCTATCCATCGTTCCTGCGGTGTATCTCTCCAGTCTAGTCTGCTTTCAGCCGCTCTGCCAACCAATGGCCGATTTCACGAATCTGCTCCAGACATACAGCATGCTGCATTCTGTAGCTGGTGTAGGCTACCGGGTACCCGGCTTCAGTCAGCAGGTCACGGGCCTTCTGCCCCAATGCCTCAGGAACAACATCATCATGGGTACCATGCATAATCAGAATGGGCAGCGCCTGGTTAGCGGGGTGGCGTTGTGTCAGATCAGCGTGGCAAAATAGGTCGACAATGCCAGCAGACCGGCAAGCCGGTGCGGAAAGCTCAGTGCGACATGGTAGGCCACGGCGCCTCCCTGTGAGAAACCTGCAATTAGAATGCGCTCAGGTGCTATGCCAGCGGCCATCTGCTGTTCTATCAACTGGGCGACGTCCTGGGCTGATTTGATCAGTTGTTCGCTGTCGACCTTGCGATCAATATTCATTTCCAGAATATCGTACCAGGCAGGCATCACCATGCCACCATTAATGGTGACAGGCATTTCCGGCGCATGGGGAAAGATAAACCGGGTGGCCAGACTGTCGGGCAGCCCAAGCTCTGGAACAATAGGCTCAAAATCATGGCCATTGGCACCCAGGCCATGTAGCCAGATGACACAGCTATCGGCTGGTTTTTTCGGTTCGATGACAACACTGGATAGCATGGATACAGGGCTCCTGAAATGATTGATAATAAGCGCAGCTTACCAGTTTCAATGGCGGTGGCAAACTGCGCTTACTTCAGCTAACCCTCACCCAGGCTCTGGCTTCATGGGTGTGACACTTTTTTGGGCACACCCGGGCGCAAGAGCCGCAGCCGATACAGTCAGCGGCATTGGCTATCACCATGACACTGACCACGTCATCCATATCATCGTCATCATCGGGTTCTCGCTCTTCCAGCGTGAACACATCGCGGGGACAGACTTTGTAGCAGCGACCACAACCAATACAGGTTTCGTCATTCAGATGCACCACAAACTCGGGCACCCATTCGCTGCCACCTCGCGTCAGACCAGTAATCGGGCTCATGCCGTGCTCTCCTCTGCTTGCTGGGCCTGCTCCAGGGCTTGTCTTGCTTTGTCCCAGTCTTCACAGGCGGCATAGGTTGAGGCTGAAAGCGCCGGTAGTCTGGCATAGGCCGCTGGCAGTCCGTCCTCCACCAGGTCGTGCAGCTCCATGGCCTGTTCGCCAGCAATACGTCGTGCACGCCGCAGTTGTTTTTCCAGTGTTTTGATCTCATTAGCATTCATTGTCAGGTGTCCTCGTACTCGGGTCAGGCTGCGGCGGCATCCGGATGCTGCCGCACCAGAGTTAATGCGTTGTTAACCAAGACGTCAGCTTGTTCGCACAACAGTTCCAGGGATTCAAAGCCAAAGCGGTGTACGTCACGAAGAGAGCGGTCCAGTACCAGCAATTTACCCACGCTGATAATGACGCGCCCAAACCCTTCATGAGACAAATTAAACAAGGGAGTTGCCATCATGCCGCAACCGGCTTCAATGCGCATGGCGATGGCACTGTAGTAGGCTTTCAGACGGGCCAGAATCTCTTCATCAGGATCACCGATAATAGGAATCTCACGGCGCTGAGCCTTGGTGACGACATAAGGCTGCAGCAACTCGGTGGTACTGAGCTGCTCATTGACGCCATAGCTGTCAAACGCGCGGGTCTGGCGGATCATCTCGGCAATAAAAGGGTGGTCTGGCAGCGTTGCTTCAGCGCATTGGCTCATAGTCTTTCTCCAAAAGTTCGGGGTTATAGGCTAAGGGGTTGGGATTCTGGTCTGGATCGCTTTGTTGAAGCGTCAGATAGACCTGGGGTGGCTTGCGCAGGGCTATCAGGCTGCTGATCACCAGGCCGCTTGCAGACCGGTCAGGCAGCCTGCGGCTGTTGCCAGATCACCCCAGGGGGAGGCCAGCAGAGCGGCTATCAGCATGAAGACACAGGGCAGGCTGTAGACCAGCAGGGCGATGCGTAGCAGTTCACCCTCTTCTACATCGGCCTGGACTAGCTGTCCCTCTGCCCATGTCTGCTGTGAGGAGGGTAGATCCAGCTGTTGAGTGCGGCGGCTGCCAGAGCAGATTTTACTGACACCGCAAGACTTGCAGGATTCCAGACACTCGGCTTGCATTGCCAGGTGGCCGTCCGCTGAACGTACAACTTTTCCCTGGGTTGTCAGCATGCTGGCCAGTCCTCTTGTAAGCCCTCTTGCCAGCCTTCAGCCAGCATGGCCGTAAAGCGCTGATCAGCCGGTCGGGCGTTATGTTGCTGACGCAGTGCCCGGGTTAACCAGACGGGCGGAGCCTCTTGCCAGCACAGGTTCAACTGTTTAAGCAGATCTTCGATCAACTCACCCTGCTCTACCTTCAGGGGTTGCACGCCCTCGGCTAACAGCTGCCGAATAGCGGAGGCACCGATAGCGATACAATAAACTGCCGCACAGCCCCGTAGCAGCTTAACCTTGGCTTCCAGCTTGCCTTCCTGCTTGTCTCTCAGAGTGTCATTGCCGGAAAATTCGGCCACTTCAGCCACCTGATAGCCAGTCGCGCTTAGGCTATAGATAACAAAGGCTTCTGCCGCGCCGAAGTGCTGGTCTACCTGGGTGCGATCGCTGCTGGCAAAGGCGATCTGCAATTGGCTGGTATCCGCTTCAGCGGGCTTAATTAACTTCAAGTGACGCATGGTCAGCCTCCCCTGTTATAGGTTGATTGACGCAGGTCGTCTGATTGGCATGGCGAGTGGCGTAGATGGATACATGCGCTTTGATCGCGTGCTGATGTCCCTGTTCCAGCAACTGATTAGCCAGTAGGGTCAGGGTATTGCGGGTGCCACGATAGCCGATCCAGAGCTGGTGCTGTGCGCCCAGTCGGTCATAGACAGGCCAGCCAGCGCGGACTAAGGGTATGTGCAGCCTGGCTGCCGTCTCAGCCGCGTGTGCATTACTGATCAGCAGTTGCGCCTGATGGCTTCGGGCGGTTTGTTCCAGGTCTTCCAGATCACCAATAAACACTTCGTTAACGGGTAAATCAGCCAGCAGGGCCGCATGGTGTGGGCTCACGGCCGCCACAACCTCCCCGCCTGTGCTGACCAGTAACTGGCTGAGTGAATACAGCAGGTCCGGATCGGCGGCGACGGCATAACGTGCAAAACCCAGCATAAAATGGGTATCCAGCAGGCTGTCCTGTAACTGGCTACGTTCACGCTCCAGCCTTACGGAGACGGCTTGTCCACTGAGTTGGCGCAGTGTCTCTACCAATGCATCCATGGCGTCTAGTCCCATCAGACTGTCGAAACGGTAATCTTCAACACCGGTGCGTTGCTGTAACAGATCGGCTGCTTTGTGCAGGGAGCGGCCGATAACCAGGGTGGCGCGGGCTTTCCCCAGGCTGGCAAAGGCTTCTACCGGGGTGCCGCCGACGGTTAGGGGGTAAAGTCGTCATCGGTCAGATGACCATCCAGGGCATCGCGACATCGGGCAGTATTACCGGCTGCAGGGAGAAGCTTTCCACCAGATCACGCAGGTATTCCAGGTCAGCCGCCGTCAGCATGGAGGACACCAACACATTAATCTGTTGTGGGTGCTCACCCGCGTGTCCTGGATCATCAGCGACCAACTGCTGGATCAGGGCTTCAACCGCCAGGGCATAACCGCTTTCCAGGCCGCCGCTATAATCCGGCGTAACGACTGGAATGATCGGGGTGTTGCTGTATTCAGGGTGTTGATGGTAGAAGCGTTTAACCAGCCCGTGGATATCACTGCCCTGGGTTTCCGATAAGCCCGTAGTTGGAATGCCGATCAGGGCGGGCTGGCGCTTTTCGATCACCGTACGTAATCCCTGAAACACATTGTCATCAGCCCCATGACCGTGGTGGTCTGGTCCATGGCGGTGGTTTGCAGGGGAATGGGTTCACGAAAATGGCGCACAAAAAACACCTTGGCAAAGGCACTGCAACCCTGCGAGCCATGCAGCATGGGTAAGGCGTGGCGTATGCCAAGAAACGCCAGAATAGCGCCAGTAGGCTGACTGACCTTGAGTGGGTTTACCGTCATGGGCTTTTGGCGTTTAATGATTTTAACCATGCTTAACTCCTTCAGCTGTGTGCTGCCAGGGTGCAGGTGTTCTTAGTGATGTCCAGATAGGCGACTCCAGCGTGAGTGAAAGCTGACGTGCCAGCTCCAGCATGCCGTCATACCCGGCATAGCCAAACTCGCGCTCCTGGTTGATGTCCAGAAAGGGAATCCGGGCTTTCAGTGCGGTATACATATTACGGCCCCCGGCAATCAGCATGTCGGCACGGTAGTCACGGATGGTGTCCAGCAGCGCACGCGGACTGCCGTCGTCGAGCATGCGTGCATCCTCACCCATGATCTCGCGAATGCGTTGTTTATCCTCCTCGGTGGACTTCTTGGTGCCGGTTGCGACAACCTCCATGCCCAGATCCTGCAGCGCCGAGACAATGGACCAGGATTTCACCCCACCGGTATATAGCAGCACGCGTTTGCCGTTTAGCCTCTCCCGCCAGGGGCAAGCAGGGTGTGGATACGGGCCTCTTCTCGTGCGATCAGCTGTTCTGTACGCTGGGTCAGGTCAGGGTCCTGTAATAAACGCGCCAGGCTACGCAGGGCATCAGAGGTGTCTTCTACGCCGTAGAAACTGCCTTCAAACCAGGGGATGCCATAGTGCTCCTGCATTTTTCGGGCGACATTTAATAGCGCCTTGGCACACACCACCATATTGGCTTCAGCGCGGTGCATGGTCTGCACCTGATGAAAACGCGCATCGCCGGACAGGGTGCAAAGGATGCGCAGCCCCAGTTCATCCAGTAACGGCAGTACCTGCCAGAACTCTCCGGCGATGTTGTATTCACCGATCAGGTTGATGTCGTGTACCTGAATGCCGGGGCGCTGAAGCTCAGCGGCTACGGGCTCCGGCTCGGCGGTGCCGATGACATGTTTAAACATCGCCTCACCCGCCAGGCGGTTACCGAGGTTTTTGGTGCCGTAGAATCCGGCCGAGTCCACCGGTATAACCGGCAGGCTGAAGTGGGTAGTGGCAGCCCGGCAGACGGCTTCAAAGTCATCGCCGATCAAGGCCGGTACACAGGTGTTATAGACAAACACCGCCGCCGGTGAGTAGTCCCTGATGGCCTGGGCAATACTGTGAAACAAGCGCTTCTCACCCTGCCCCATGATGACATCCTGTTCAGTCAGGTCGGTGGTCATGCCGATACGATAGAGGGTTGGGCCAGATGAGCGGGTACCGCGATTATCCCAGGAGCTACCGGCACAGGCTATGGAGCCATGCACGATATGCGCAACATCCGCAATGGGTAGCAAGGCGATCTGTGCCCCATCAAAGGCACATCCACCATCCGATGCGCCGGGTTTGGGTGGAGTGCAGCCACTTTTTGCTTTGCTGTTGTGGCTGCAAGCGGGCTCATCCAGTAAGGCGGCCAGTTGTTTTGCCTGCATAGTCGCTTCCTCTGTGGATAACTGAGGCTGAGTGCCGGCTGGTCCGGCGCTTTCAGCGTATCTATCCAGGGTTTTGCAAAGGCTGTGCCACTGAAGAGTTGAAAAAATCCTGTTATATTTTTCAATTAAAACAATGTTTTGTATTTTTTGTTCTGTGGCATTCGGTGTGTTTGTCGTACGTGATGGAGACAATGTTTGAAAAGCGACAAAGCGGTTTTAATAAATAGAGTGAGGCTGACAAACATGGGGCAATCTGCTGTCAGCCTCGGGGGGAAGTTATAAGGTATAGGGCTTATGTAACCAGTTACGGACCCAGATAGCCTGACGCTCCGAGATGTAGCGATAATCCTTGAGCCAGTCATCCTGTAAACGCTCGGCGAGTTCTCTGGGAACCAGGTTGCCAGCCACCATGCCAAAGTACCAGGCTCCGAAAAAGCCCGCGGCTTTATCGAAACTACGTAGTTGTGCGGCCATCCCCGTGACGTCCTCATGCAGGTTCCAGGGGTGTGTTTTCAACATCCTGGCTTTGATGGCATGGGGTTGCAGGCGCAGCTCATCGACGCCATAGCTATTGCGGCTTTGATGGCGCTGAAAAAACCAGTGACGGTGAAAGTCCGTTAATCCGCTACCGGGTCCTTCGTTCCATTCACTGAAAAAGCGTCGTAATGCCGGTGCGTTTACCGCAGTATCCAGTGCTAGATGCAGATTCATCAGGCAGCCGAGGCGGTAGGCAGGAAAGCCCAGCGGCTGCCCATCCAGCTCAGCCGGGTGCAGTGGATCGGTCAGGTCGGCCAGATCTAAGGGTAGAGCGGCCGCTGGATTGAGTAACTGCCGGTCCATCACCTCCTGAAGTTCTTCCACTTCCAGTTGCCAGCAAGCTTCTGGTGCATGGCCGTAACTGGCGGTAAAAAAGTGCGTGGTGCCATTAAAGCGAGTCACCAGGGGTTGCAAGGACTCAAGGTCAATCAGCAACTGCTCGAAATCGCCACTTTGCTGTAGCGATCTCTCCAGCCACTGCTGCATATCCTGGCTGAGCAGCGTGCCATCCTGATGGCGAATGCCCCCGCTTCTGAACCAGCCGGAACGGCTGAGCCGGTGCTTGAAACTGGCTTCAGGCCAACAGGTATTAAGGTAGGTTAGCAGTGTGGTGTGGTGTGGACGGGGCTGCAGGCGAGCAATACCCCTGGCCAGATAGTCAACGCCTGGTCCGGAGTTTTTCAGATTGTCAGGCTGTAATACCGCAGATACTGTGTTCTGCATAGCGTTCTCCTCGCCGAACTCGTGGCTAGTCGTCATCGTCATGCAGGGCCAGCACGACACCACAGGCGATTGTCAGGTCATTGGTCAGACTGGCGCAGTGGGCTGTTGCATCGACCAGATACAGGTCAAATCCGCTTCCCTGATAAGCTGGCCTGGCTTGTCCGGGGATGTCGTTGTCACTGCAGCAGGTCAGGCTGGCGTCTGGCAACAAGGGTTTAAACAGGCTGACATTATCCCTTTGTGCCTGAGGTGATTGCTCGATTGCCTGAGCCAGCTGCTTGAGTGTGCCGGGACTGATCATTCTTCAGCCTCGGCAGTGAAACGTTGTAACAAGGCACTTTCCTTGCCCAGAATTTTGGCCAGCCAGGGGGCGGACTGATCAGGCTGTTTTGCAGTGTCTGCAGTGTTTCCCGAGCGGCTCCGGGTTTAGGGAATTTAATCGGGTGTACGCCCGCACGTACTACCTTGGCCGCCGCCGGTCCGCCGATGGACTGTACATAGAGTAACTGACAATCACTGATCAATTCAGCTCTGGCGGTATTGCGGTCATCGGCTGCATGCGTGCTGCTGGCATCACGCACATCGGCCAGGTACAGGCCCTCGGTGTTGACCCGGTAAATCAAAAAACGCAGGCAGGAACCAAAGTGGCCATCCAGCTGTTCGGCATTATTCGATGCAACAGCGACCTTGATACTGGGTGAATCCTGCATTGCGGCTGGCATAGTCTCTACTTCCGGTGCCATGACCTGGGCTTCCTGTTCACCCCACAGGTATTGCAGCGCATTTTTGATACTTTCACGGTTATAGTCTTCAGGCAGTTCGCCGTCATCACCACTTAAAATACGGTTTATATCTTCTACGGTCAGGGTTTGCAGCTTGTCTTCGGTAATTGGCAAACCCAGGTAGGAGCCTATTGCCACTATAAATATGGCCGGGTCCTGTTCGGACAGTAGGCGTGCGGCATGGGATAAGCGACGCGCGGCACCCTGGCTAATACTGGACATGAGTTTTCTCCCCCTTCGGAAGCGTGAAAGCGAAACTGACCGGTTAAGGCCAGTTTCGGGCTGGATAGGATGGATCAGGCCGCCAGCGTGATGCAGTCGACCGGGCAGACCGCGACGCAGCGCGGCTCACCTTCGTCAACACACTCATCACAGCTGCTGGCATTGATCACATAGGTTCCACGCTTCGCACTGATCGATACAGTGGGACATTCCACTTCACAGTCACCACAAGCGGTGCAGATATCCGGATCTATTTTCATTGACATGGTTACATCCTCTACAGTTATCCAGGCAACCTATGACCTTCAGTCCATGCGTCTGGCACGCAGGGATCGGGGAAGTGACGGTATGCTGTCCAGTGGGTCGATGTAATAACGCTGGCCACCGGCCAGGGTCAGTTCACCGCCCCACTTTTCCGGCTGCGTAAATTCCAGCGACTCTACCGGTACTTCCAGATCCTTTTTCGGCATGTAGAAGGTTAATCCACCGTCTGCAGCCTGACTGATGATAATGTTGGCCATAGGTTTCTCCTGTACTGAATTGTCTGATTAACGCACCAGATCATAGTTAAAGTCTGTTTGCGCCATCAGACGGGTATCATCATCCATGCGCTCCAGGACAGAGTTCACCAGGGTGGTCAATATCGTCATGGCACCTTCATAACCCATCGTGGTTGAACGATGCAGGTGATGGCGATCAAAGATCGGGAAACCGATACGGATGAGTGGTACTTCGAACTCCTTGCCTTTATGCAGGGTGTCACGCTGAATAAACTTGCCGTAGGAGTTGCCGATCATGAAGTCCGGTTTTTCGGTGAACATCAATGAACGGAAATGCCACAGATCATGACGTGAAAACAGCTGCGTCTGATTGTTGACCGGCGCTGAATCCTGCAGCATTTTTTTCATGCGTTTTTCCCAGCGTTTACCACCACTCTGACAGAGCACGTGGGTTGGCTCGGCACCCAGTTCCAGCAGGAAGCGGGTCAGTCCCAGAGTGAAGTCTGGATCGCCGTAGAGGGCAAACTTTTTACCGTGCAACCAGGTGTGCGAGTCGGTCATCATATCCACCAGGCGTCCACGCTCTTTGGCCAGGCTTTCCGGGATCTCTTTGCCGGTCAGACGAGACACTTCCATAAGGAAATTATCAGTCAGTTCCAGTCCCATCGGGATATCCAGCTTGGGAACATCATGGTGCCAGGTGTTGGTCAGCAGTTTGGCCGTTTTTACCAGGTGCAGCGGCTGTAGCAAGATGGTGGTGATGGCATTGGGCGCATCTTTCATTTCATCCTGTGTGGTGCCGCCGGAGTACATGCGGTATTCACCGTCTGCCGGGGTATCCAGCACTTCAGTGGGATCCGACAGCAGACTGTAGTCAACGCCCATCTCCTGCATCATGCGATGAATAACACGGTAGTTACCCAGGTAGGTTTCAAAGCCGGGTACCAGGTTGATTTTAGCGTTACTGCCGACTTCTTTACCTTCCATGTGGTTGAGGGTGAAGTAGCGTGCTATCCCTTCAAACATATTGTCCCAGCCCGTTACATGCGAGCCGACAAAGGATGGCGTATGCGCAAAGGGTGTGGGGAAGTCTTCAGCGACAGCGCCGGCTTTTTTGGCGTTGCCGATAAAGGCATTCAGGTCATCACCGATAACTTCGGCCATACAGGTGGTGGAGACAGCGATCATCTCCGGCTTGTAGAGTGCTTGGCATTTTCCAGGCCGTCGATCATGTTTTTCTGACCGCCGAACACCGCCGCGTCTTCTGTCATGGAATCAGAGACACAGGCCACCGGCTCCTTGAAGTGACGGTTGAAGTAGGTGCGGAAATACGCCACACAACCTTGCGATCCGTGTACATAGGGCAGGGTTTTTTCAAATCCCAGTGCACAGAGTACCGCACCGAGTGGCTGACAGGCCTTGGCCGGGTTAACTGTCAGGGCTTCGCGGGCAAAGTTCAGCTCTTTATATTCAACTGATGTGGTCCAGGCGAAGGTTTCATCCACGGTATCGACCGGGTGTCCGTTTTCATAGTCACCTTTCTTGCGCGCCAGCACGTCCTTGTATTCTTCATTACTGAACAAGGGAAAGCTTTGTTTGATATTTTCAATGTCTTGCATGACCGTCTCCTTGCCTGGCCGCTAATCTGCGGACGCAGGCGTGAGTAGTGATAAGGGAATCAGGCAACAGCCTGCTGTTCAGCTTCTGGAAGTTGTTTCCAGGGCGGTGTCAGTTTCGACCAGCAGGGGTTGTTCAGTGTCATGTCCATATCCTTGGCAAAAATGGCGAAGCCATCGTAGCCATGATAAGGCCGGAATAGTCCCAGGAGTGCATCTGACGGAAAGGCACACCCATTTTCTGGAAGATGTACTTTTCCTTCACGCCGGAACCGACCAGGTCGGGTTTGACGCGTTTGACGAACTCTTCAAACTCGAAACCGGTGACATCGTCATAAATCAGTGTGGCATTGCCGATATCGTTACGGGTACGGTCATAGTCATCGTTATGGCCGAATTCGTAGCCGGTACCCACCACTTCCATGCCCAGGTCCTCATAGGCACCGATTACATGGCGTGGACGCAGACCACCGACATACAGCATGACTTTTTTGCCTTCCAGACGTGGCCGGTATTTGGCAATAATCTCTTCTGACATGGCCTGATACTTGGCAATCACCTTCTCGGCGCCTTCCTTGATGTTGTCATCAAAGTAAGCAGCGATTTTACGCAGGCTTTCAGCAATTTTGGTGGGGCCAAAGAAGTTGTACTCTACCCAGGGGATACCGTACTTTTCTTCCATATGGCGTGAGATGTAGTTCATGGAACGGTAGCAGTGCAGCAGGTTGAGCTTCACCTTCGGCGTCTGCTCCATCTCGGCTAACGTACCGTCACCGGACCACTGGGCAACAACCCGCAAGCCCATCTCTTCCAGTAAAATACGCGAAGACCAGGCATCACCCCCGATGTTGTAGTCACCCAGTATGGCGACATCGTACTGGCCCGGCTCGACACCATTGCCACCCCCCTCGCGATCAAACACATGATCACGGATGGCATCGTTGGCGATATGGTGGCCGAGTGACTGAGACACACCACGGAAACCTTCACAGCGCACCGGAATCACCGGCTTGCCGATCTCTTTACTACTGGATTTGGAGACGCTTCGATATCATCGCCGATCAACCCGATAGGGCATTCAGACTGAACACTGATGCCGCGGTTGAGCGGAAACAACTGCTCTATCTCGGTAATCAGTTTGCTGAGCTTTTTATCACCACCGAAGACAATGTCTTTTTCCTGGAAATCCGAGGTGAAGTTCATCGTACCGAAACTGTCCACGCCGGTAGTACCGACATAGTAGTTACGTCGTCCAGCACGTGAGTATTGACCGCAGCCAACCGGACCATGCGAGATATGGATCATGTCCTTGATGGGACCCCAGACCACACCCTTGGAGCCAGCATAGGCGCAACCACGGATGGTCATAACACCTGGCAGGGATTTACGGTTGGAGGTGACGCAGGTTTTTGCCTCGGCAGCGGTATCATTCACCGTTAAATGCTTGGCACGTTCCTTTTTCGCCTTCTCCGGATAGACTTCCAGCACTTCCTGAATGAGTGCCTGAGCCTCTTCTTTGTTTAACTTAGCCATAACAGGTTTCCTCCAGCGGCGTCTGCTAATCTGCAGAAACGCCATCGAGAATAAGTAAGTGAGCATTTACTGCTCATGTTGACCCCAGCACGAGGTCTAGCGGCATAAAGGGTTGCTGTTAAGCAACCGCTTCAGCACGCTGACCAACAATGCTTTCGTCTTCTTCTTCCAGAATACCGAACTCCATCAGCAGCTCTTCCAGATCTTCCATTTCCAGCGGCGTTGGCACGACAAAATTCTTGTTTTCAACAATTTTGCGCGCCAGCGTACGGTATTCGTTGGCTTGCTTGGTGTTTGGATCGTATTCGATACAGGTCATGCGGCGGATTTCAGCATGCTGCACCACGTTATCGCGTGGCACGAAGTGGATCATGGTGGTGCCAAGACGTGCAGCCAGTGCTTCGATCAGCTCATCTTCACGGTCCGTGTTACGGCTGTTACAGATTAAGCCAGCCAGACGCACGCTGCCGGAGGTGGCGTATTTTACGATCCCCTTGGCAATGTTGTTGGCGGCAAACATCGCCATCATTTCGCCGGAGCAAACGATGTAGATTTCCTGCGCCTTGTTTTCACGGATTGGCATGGCGAAACCGCCACACACCACGTCACCGAGTACGTCGTAGAAAACAAAGTCCAGTTCTTCATCGTAGGCACCTTCTTCTTCCAGGAAGTTGATGGCGGTGATAACCCCACGACCGGCACAACCAACTCCTGGCTCAGGACCGCCGGACTCAACACACTTGATGCCGCCGTAACCTACCGCCATGACATCTTCCAGTTCCAGGTCTTCAACGGAACCGGCTTCTGCGGCCAGGTGCATTACCGTGGTCTGGGCTTTGGAGTGCAGGATCAGGCGGGTGGAGTCAGCCTTGGGGTCACAGCCCACAATCATGACTTTCAGGCCCATTTCTGCCAGCGCAGCAACCAGGTTCTGGGTTGTGGTGGATTTGCCGATACCGCCTTTACCGTAGATAGCAGCTTGACGTAAAGCCATAGTAATTCTCCTCAAGTTGGATCATCTGGTGAACATAATTGCTCACCGCTGCAGGTAATAGGGCAAGGGCTGTGCCAAGTCGTAAAAAACTTATAAGTCATTGTTATTTAAGTAAACGCAAAGTAGCCCTGTATTTAGTGTGGTCGTAATGGAGCTGACAAAATTAAATATCTTGTCGGACTGGCGACAACAAAATGGTGGGTAACCTACAGGGGGCTTGTCAGGTGAAAGGTGCACAATATCGGCTTTTACGCCCTTTATTGGCGTTGTGGTGATCATGGCATGTGAATTGCTGTTGTTAGTTTAAACGCTGTTATGACAGTTATTTGAATGAATCAACACAAGGGCGAACCAGATGATGAATAACACACTTCCTGAAAGCCTGCTGGAGGCCATGCAATCTGGACAATGCGTGCCGGTAATAGGATCGGATGCACTCAACAACGTGACCGACTCGCAGGGCAATCCGATACCTGCTGATAGCGACAGTCTGATCATCGCCATGAATCAGGGACGACCCATGGCACCCAAACTGATGTATGAGTTTCCGCGCGCGGCGATGAATATCGAACTGAAAAAAGGCCGTAAAGCGGTTACGCGGTTTCTCGACACCACCTACCGTGATACGACCTGGAGTGTTTCCGAATTTCATCAGCAACTGGCATCACTGAATCCGGATTACATTATCGATATGAACCGTGATACCCAGTTACAACTGTTATGGCAAGACACCCCACATATTCTGGTGGTTGGCGTAGCGCGCATTAGCGGTGGTAGCGAGCGCTATCGTCTGTTTCATTACAACGGCAGCCAATACCTGGCAACTCAGGCGTCCTGGCTGGATACAGAGCTACCGGTGTTGTTCAAGCCAGTAGGAACGCCTTTGCCTGAATCGCTTTATATTGCGTCAGATGCAGATTATGTCGATTACCTGACAGAATTGATGGGCGGGTTTGGTATGCCGCCCTTCCTGAAACAGCAACGACTCGGAAAGCAGTATCTGTTACTGGGCTTGCGCCTGAACCGCGATACCCCACGTATGCTGCTCAGTGATATCGCTTATGGTGCTGGACAGCCTGCCGGGTGGGCTTGTTTGCCTGATCCGACTGCTAACGAGGTGAAATTTTTGCAACGTAAGGGGTTTGAAATTTTGCCTATAACACACGAAGAATGCCTGGCGGCGCTAATTGAAGCGACCACTCCCTGCTATGCCTGAATGAGGAGGCTTATCATGACAGATATGACCGCGACACTGCGTTTGCAGCATTACAACTTACCGGCCATGGATCGTGCCCACCACCACTTTACGGCATTGTTGGGTGCCCTGCCGATGGTGTCAGCAACGGCACTCCCTTGCTTACTGAACAGTTTGATCCTCAATGCCCGTGAGCATTTTGATCAGGAAGAGCGCTTTATGCAGGTGACCGGGTATCCCGGCTACGAATCGCACCGCCGACAGCACCAGGCGTTGCTGAAAATGCTGGCGGATTATCAGCAGCAGCTACAGCATCAGGCCGGGCCGGATGCCCTCACACTGCATAGTCAGTTGTGTCTGTGGCAGGATGAGCACCAGCAAAGCTGGGATGACCCATTGGCGCAATACCTGCGTCATGCACACAGCTGGCATCCACATGAGCAGGTGGTGCTTAGCGTCGCGGGCTGATTGCAGTACGGGGCATCGATCTATGCGATACTGGCCGGGTTATTTGACAAGCCGGTGGTAAGAGATGCTGCGTATAACCCTGGAGCGCCAACAAGTCTGGATTTATCTGGTTGCGATCTTCTGTGGCCTGGTGATTAGTCATCAATGGCCAAGTATAGGTCTGTTTTTAGAACAACTGCTCTGGCCAGTATTGATAGTGCTGCTGTATACAACCTTTGTGCAGGTGCCACTACTGCATCTGCGCGATGCGTTCAGAGACAGAGGCTTTATCAGCGCGGCCTTGCTGGGTAATTTTATCCTGCTGCCATTACTGGTGTGGGGCCTGGTAGAGTTTCTGCCAAACCAGCCAGCGTTGCGACTTGGTGTGCTATTGGTGTTGCTGGTGCCCTGTACCGACTGGTTTATCACCTTTACCCAACTGGGTCGTGGCAGCAGTGCGCATGCGCTGGCATTGGCACCGGTACTGCTGTTATTGCAAATTTTGCTGTTACCTGTGTACCTCTGGGGGATGAATGATGCGGATCTCTCGCTGGAGGGCATGCCACAGTCGCTGTTGGCGGCTCTGTTAATTATTCTGCTGCCATTGATCTGTGCGGCTATTAGCGAACGCTGGATGGAGCTCGACCGCAGCGCCTGATCTGGCGTGAGCGCCTTGGTTGGTGGCCAGTGCCCTTGCTGGCGCTGGTTATTCTGTTGATCACCGCCTCTCAAGCCGCATCGATACAACAGCTACTCAGCCAGTTGCCGCTATTGATACTGGTGTTTGTGGTATTTCTGTTCGCTGCTTTCTACTTGGCTAAAGCCTTATCAGGGCTGTTTAAGCTACCCGTTGAGCAAGGACGTACCCTGGCTTTCAGCTTTGGTACCCGTAATTCCTTTGTGGTCCTGCCGATTGCACTGGCTCTGCCTGCTGGCTGGGAGCTGGTTGCTATGGTGGTAGTGCTGCAATCCCTGGTTGAATTACTCGGTATGGTGTTTTATCTCTGGTGGGTGCCCCGAAAATTTTAACCTTCCTGATCCGCTGCGTAGGTTGATTGGTTTTCCTTCAACAACAAAGCGCGGTAGCAGTGTTTTCAGTAGTCACTTGCCAATCTAAGCTTTGTTGAACTGAGTAATCTCAACGTCTTGTCCATCAGGAAACTTAGCATGGATTTCAAGCGTCCCACCTAAGGCTTCAATATAGGAGGCTAAGGTGCTGACCATTGTGTCAGGACGTTTTTCAATTTGAGATACATTGGGTTGTGCAATGCCTAAGGCTTGTGCGACCACAGCTTGGCTGCGGCCTCGCAATTTACGGGTTTCAGCCAGCGACATTTCGGCAACAATTCCAACTGCTTTCGCACGGGCTGCTGCCTGAACCTCTGGGCTCATTTTTTTGCGCAGTTCGCTTAAGGGCTTTGTCATATCTACTCCCGAAGCACTATTCAGTGCCTTCGTTTTTTAAGTGGTCCGCAAACTCAGCTTCAGCCAGCGGCACCATTTGTTTATAGAACTGTTTGTCTTTTGCTCCATCTTTTCGTCCACCACATAAAAGAACAGCTTGGCGCTTGGGATCAAAGGCATAGAAAACTCTGTAAGGCTTTCCGGCGTGTTGAATGATCAACTCTTTTAAATTTTTAACCTTTTTTGTTCCCTTTATCGTGTCGGCTTGAGGACGACCAAGATTCGGACCTTTGATTTCTAAAACATCCACCATAGCTTGAACATCAATCTGTTCAGCTTCAGTCAGGTTTAAGAACCAACTTTCATACTCATCTGTGATTAGTACATTCCATGTCATAGCTCACCCTTCCTTTGAGTAAAATATACTCTATGGCTTATATATCTTCAAGCGTATAATGGCGCTGTGATTTATCATAGCCTGTCACCCGCTACATAGGTTGATTGGTTTTCAACCACCTGAATCAGTCTGTCCAATAGCGGTGAACGAAAGCGCTCAGCTGGATACACGAGACTGGAAAGAAACCTGTAGGGCGTATCAATAACCGGCTGTTCACATAGCTGTCCTGTCGCCAGGTCGGCTTCAACAACGCAGCGTGGCAGCAGTCCGATACCCATGTCCGCAAACAGGCAGCGACGTATGACTTCAACGTTGGCAAAGGCTTGTCGAGGTTTTAGCTGTAATCCCTGACTGCGAAAGTGTGCTTCGGCACGTACTCGGTAGGTACATCC
This sequence comes from Nitrincola sp. A-D6, assembly GCF_000764495.1. GTDB lineage: Bacteria > Pseudomonadota > Gammaproteobacteria > Pseudomonadales > Balneatricaceae > Nitrincola. The sequence continues at coordinate 25,136 of NZ_JRLB01000098.1, read as the reverse complement.
GGGTTCTGTGGTGATTAAGGGCTGTTCAGCTAATTGCGCCAGGGTCAGTGCGGTATTCTGCAGCCGTTGGCGATGGCAGACAAAAATAACCTCTTCCCTATGCAGTGGGTGCTGTAGCCAGTCCCGATCCGATGCCAGGGACTGTGTCACCAGAATGGCAGCATCCAGTTCGCCCTGGGCAAAGGCGCGGTTATAGTCAAAGGGTTCGTGTGTGAGTAACAGCTCTATGCCCGGCGCATCTTGCTGCAGCGCTTCAATTAAGGCGGGTAAGCGGTAAATACATATAGAACTGGGTGCAAAAACCCGCAGCTGACCTTGGGCTTCATTACCAAGATGCTGTGCACGGTATCGAATTTCATCAGCCTGGCGGATAAAACCACGAAATGCGGTTTCAAGCTGGTGTGTTGCCGCCGTGGGCGCTAAGCCACGTCCTGAGGTTGCAAAGAGTTGTATACCTAATTCGCCCGAAAGCTCTTTTAGCTGAGCCGAGACACTTGAGGGAGCAAGGTGCAGTGCTTTAGCGGCGGCCTGAACACTCCCTAAGTCGAGCACTTTTAATAAGCTACGTACTTGTCGCGGCGTCATTGTTCGAAAATCCTATTTAATTTGTTTCAAATAATTCGCTTTTATTGCTTAGTATAGCGGATTAGCCTACATACTCATTGATTAAAGAAGCCATCAAGGAGCGTCAGATGCATCTCTATATAGCCTATAAAAACTATTCATCCTGGTCTTTAAGGCCCTGGCTGGCGATGAAAGTCGCGGATATTCCCTTTGACGAAACGCTGTTGCCCTTTGCGCATGGCGACAGCCTAAAACAGTTCAGTGAGCAGCAGGGTATACCCGCTCAGGTGCCTGTGCTGATCGTTGACGACTTGGTTATTTGGGATAGCCTGGCGATACTGGAATACTTGGCAGAGTGCTACCCAGAGCATCAGTTATGGCCGGAATCGCCTGCGCTACGCGCTTTGGCACGTTCGGCAGCGGCGGAAATGCACAGCGGCTTTAGTGCGTTGCGCAGTCAGTTTCCAATGAACTGCCGTACTGAAAAGTCTGTGCTACCCAGTGAAGCGGTGACTCAGGAGTTGCAGCGTTTAGCCCAGATTTGGGCGCGCTTTGAGCAAGCGGATAAGCCAGTTGGCCCATTTTTGGCAGGTAAATTTAGTAATGTTGATGCTATGTTTGCGCCGGTGATGTGGCGTGTACGCAATTATGGTTTGAAGGTATCACCTGCGTTTGATCGTTGGGCGCAGGCGATGTATGACCTTCCGGCCATGCAGGCATGGTTGACATCGGCACGCGCTGAAACCTGGCAGATGCCTTCCTACGAGCGCTAATGGCTAAATTTCACTCTCGACATAGGGTGGCAGTGACCCTGTGTCGGGTATTTTGGTGGGTTTGCCATTATCATCCAATGCCACAAACTTGAACACCGCTTCCGTGACCTTTTCACGCATACCAATACGTCCACGTCTTACCCAGCACTCAACGTGAATATCCAGTGAACTACGGCCAACGCGTGAAACTTCGGTGTAAACACCGAGAATATCACCAACTTTTACCGGTCGGATAAAGCTCATGCTATCCAGCGCCACAGTCACTACTCGGCACTGCGTACGTTGACCGGCACAAATACCTGCCGCCAAGTCCATCTGAGACAGCACCCAGCCACCAAAGATATCCCCGGAAGGATTGGTGTCGGCTGGCATGGCCAGAGTGCGAATGGTTAAACGGCCTCTGACGGGATGTTCCTGACTGTGGGTATCCAATGTAGTCTCCTCGACCTTGTGAGAGTTTAAATGTGTTTCTAATCATAGGTTAAAATCTGCAACCTTGTCAGAAAATTAGATGTTCTACCTAAAAACCAGCACCTACTACTGCAGGCGTTTCACCCCTTCTCGACTTGCTGTTGGGCCTTACCCTGATGGAAGAGGACAGACATTTGTCACAAACCCGACAAACCTGAAGTGATGCCTACCAGGTCTGAGTGTTGATGAGTTTGTCTCCAGGCTGCGCTAGATAGGCTGATAAATAATCCAGATGGTGTTGGCATTGTGATTGCAACGCCCATCTGTCGACATAGGCTGATTATCAAGGAAACACGGGGATCTCATGATGAAAAAATTCTGTATCTATTGCCTTGCTATGTTATTCAGCAGTCATCTGACAGCCAATGAGCTGCGTGTCGCTGTGGCAGCCAACTTTCTGGGTACGCTAAACCAGTTGGCGCCTTTGTATGAAGCCCACTCTGGCCAGACACTGTTGATCAGCTCCGGTTCTACCGGGAGGCATTATGCACAGATACACAATGGTGCGCCCTTTGATATTTTTTTGTCGGCGGATGTGGCTCGTCCCGAACTGTTGGTCGAGGAGGGTCTGGCATTAGCTGATTCGCGTTTTACCTACGCACGCGGTGTGCTGGTGCTCTGGAGTGATCAGGACGATCTGCTGTTGCAGGGAGGCGAGTTTTTACATAGCGAGGCTTTGCAGCATCTGGCGCTGGTAAACCCTCGTACGGCGCCTTATGGCGCGGCGGGTGTCGAGGTAATGCAGCTACTTGGTGTGTATGAACGCCTGCAGGCAGGTCATATCGCCCAGGCGGAAAACCTGACCCAGGCGATGCAATACATTACCAGTGGTACAGCGCAGGCCGGTTTTCTGGCCTTGTCACAAGTTGTTGAGGTCGATGGCTCGGTACGTGGCAATGCCTGGCTACCCGATAGCGATAGCTATGCCTCATTGGAACAGCAAGCTGTTGTCTTGAGTGCTTCACCGCAGCCGGAGGCCGGACAGGCCTTTCTGGACTGGTTGAAAACAGACGAAGCCCGTGCGCTGATACAAGCCGCTGGTTACGGGTTCTGATACATGGAAATCAGTAGTGCTGATCTTCAGGCGCTTTGGATTACGTTGAAGCTGGCGCTGATCAGCACCCTGGTACTGTTGTTGCTCTGTGCCCCGCTTGCCTGGTGGCTGGCGCATACCCGTTGTCGAGCCAAGGTGCTGGTTGAGGCGTTGGTGGCTTTGCCGCTGGTACTGCCCCCCACAGTGATGGGGTTTTACCTGTTGGTCCTGTTGGGTCCGCGTGGTGTGGTGGGTGGTTTTCTGGAGTCGGTGGGTGTTGGCCATTTGGCCTTCAGCTTTACCGGGCTGGTGATAGGTTCCATGCTGTTTTCTTTGCCGTTTGTGGTGCAGCCGTTGCAGAATGCCTTCTCCACAGCCGGAGGGCGGGTGCTGGAAGTGGCTGCAACCCTTAAGGCGTCTCCCTTTGACCGTTTTTTCAGTATCGTGTTGCCGCTGTCACGTCGTGGTTTTTTGACGGCTGCGGTACTGTCCTTTGCCCATACTCTGGGTGAGTTTGGCATGATTCTGATGATTGGTGGCAATATTCCCGGCCGCACCCAGGTGGCATCGATTGCCATCTATGATCATGTCGAGGCTATGGACTATACCGCGGCACATCAGCTATCGCTGATTCTGGTGCTGGCATCGTTTCTGTTGTTGTTGCTGGTATTTGCCTGAATCGGCGTTTCAAAGTGGTGAGTGTGGTTTAGACTGGAGTGAGTATGTCACTGAAAATGAACTTTCAGGTTACCCGTTCTGAATTCCGCTTAGAGGCTGATTTAGAACTACCGGATCAGGGCGTCACGGCATTATTTGGACGTTCCGGGTCTGGAAAAACCACCCTGTTACGCTGTATCGCCGGGCTGGAGGCCTTGCCAGGTGGCTTACTCAGCTTTCAGGGGCAGGTCTGGCAATCGGCAACACAATTTGTTCCTGTGCATCAGCGGCCCATCGGCTATGTGTTTCAGGAAGCGAGCCTGTTCCCGCATCTGACCATCGCGCAAAATCTGCACTATGGGTTTAAACGCATCCCCGTGGCCGATCGTCGTATCGGTTTTGATGAGGTGGTGACGCTGTTGTCGTTACAGGAATTCCTGTCGCGCTATCCGGATCAGCTATCCGGCGGGCAGCGTCAACGGGTTTCCATAGGTCGTGCTCTGCTGACCAGCCCCAGGTTGCTGCTGATGGATGAGCCTATGGCATCGCTGGATGTGACCAGCAAGCAGGAAATACTGCCTTATCTGGAGCGTCTGACGGAGGAGCTACAGCTGCCAATCATCTATGTCAGCCATTCGGTTGAGGAGGTGATGCGCCTGGCCGATTATATGGTGCTGCTGGAGCAGGGTGAGGTGCGTGCACAGGGCGAGCTTCAGGCTCTGTTAACTGATCATCTATTGCCCTTTGCCCATAGCGAACAGGCCGCCAGCCTGCTCAAAGCCCAGGTGATCGAGACGGATGCCGGTGATGGGCTGGCCAGGTTGCAGTTGGCGCAGCAACACTTGCTGATCAGTCAGACACACTTGTCACCTGGACGCCTGGCGCCGATAACCACCGGTGCTACTGTCAGAGTGAGTATTATGGCCCGTGATGTGGTTTTGGCAAGGCAGTTACCTGAGTCCATCAGTTTGCTGAATGCGCTGGAGGTCAGGGTTATCGGATTGGATAGGGATACAGATAACAGCCAGATGCTGGTGCGCTTGCAATTGGGAAAACAGACCTTGCTGGCACGTATTTCAAAGCGTTCTGCCGGGCAGTTACAGCTGCTGCCTGGTCAGATTATCTATGCCCTGATCAAAGGCGTTGCCTTGAATAGCTGACCTAACGGGCTATTCAGAAATAAAGCACTCAGCGTAATCAACACAGTCACGGCAGTTGGGGGAGCGGCACATCATTACATCAGATTCCAGGCAAAGCTGACGATAGAGAAATTTTTTCCAGCGCATATTAAAGCGATTGGCTTTCACCAACTCTGGAAAATTGTGCTGCAGTAAGGCATTCAGGTCATCTCGTGACCAGAGGCCCAGGTCGTACCAGAGGTGGTCTCTGCCATTACAGGCGCAAGCGATAATACGAGCCAGGGCATATTCACTGTTACTGCGTTGCGCACGGTAGCCAAGTAACAAGCTTGTTAGTTGAATAGCTTCAGCCGATAGATTTTGATTATCTGCCTCACCGAGGGGGTCTGCCAACTGAGCCTGAAAGCCTTTGTCCTTTTCGGGAAAGTAGCGCTGTATCAAAGTTTGGAAACGCGTCTTAGTCAGTCCCAGTGTTTCACCCAGTACGCTGTGGCCCTGTTCAACTGATGCCAGCATACGCGCCAGGTACACGGCATTAAAGTCCCCGCGGGATAAGCCCATCCAGTGGCAGTAACGCTGTCGTATTCGCGGTGGCATGATCAGCGCATTCATGGCATTTCCCCTCTGTCAGGCGGCAACTCGGGCAATAATTCCCGTAAGTGATCCGGGTGGGTTCAGAGCATTGCCCAGGCTGTCGACTATGGCCCCTTCGATAGGGCAAATGCTGGCACACTGGGGGTCTGGATAGGATTCGGCACACTCTGTACACAAGTCCGGATCTATGACGAACTGAACCTGTTGATCTGTGATTGCGTCATTGGGACAGACAGACTCACAGGCGGTACAGCTGACACAGCTGGCAACAATTTCAAAAGCCATAAGATAGACTCCTTGGGTCAGATTTGTCGGATCACGCTGATTTCAAAGCAACGTTATCGGGTGTGTGCAACAGGCCTTTCGTCAGCATCTCCTGGTATACCGCCAAAATGGCATCTTCAATCGGCTCCAGGGCATGCTCACCATTGGGCTGGATACCCGCCTGCTCCAGCGCACTCCAGGCTCATAGCCGACCTTGGAGCACAACAGTACTTCACAGCCCTGCAGACTTTTAAGCAAGGTGTCCAGCAGGGTTTCAGCATCCTCACCACAGCTGCTGCCGCCTTCACAATAAGGCTTGTCAACTTGCCGGTGACCAATAAAGCGCACACCATTATCACTCGCTTCATAGACCAGAAACTCAGTCGCATGACCAAAGTGCTGATTAATCAGGCCACCACCCTTGGTCGATACAGCCATGAGTACGGTGCGCCCCTGTAGAGCCGTCCTGGCAGGCTGCGAGGCAGATTCGCGCTGTGCATAGAGTTGCCCAAGCAACTGTTCATGAACCTCGGCGCGTTTTACCATAGCGGCCTCGTAATCGACCTCCATGGCATCGATTTTGTCCAGCGTGAATTCAGCGCCACGATCCTCGCCTAAAAGTCCGACAGCATCGGCGCGACATTGGCGGCAGTGGCGCATCATATTCATATCGCCTGCACAGGCATCCTGTACCGCTTGAAGCTCGGCAGCGGTGGGTTCAGCCTGCCCGGTGAGTCCGAAATAGGTGCCATGCTCCGGTTCGGAAATGATCGGCATAACATTGTGCAGGAAAGCGCCTTTTTCTTTGACGATCCGCGAAACTTCGATCAGGTGTTGATCATTGATGCCAGGGATGAGTACTGAATTCACCTTCACCAGAATGCCGCGATCAATCAGCATCTGCAGCCCTTTTTGCTGTTGCTCAATCAGGATACGGGCGGCTTCAACCCCGCGAATACGTTTATTCTTCCAGAAAATCCACGGATAGATCTTCGCGCCTATCTCTGGATCGACACAATTGATGGTGACAGTGACATGATCGATATTGTGCTGGCAGAGTTCATCCACACACTCGGGCAGCGTCAGGCCGTTGGTTGACACACACAGCTTGATATCCGGTGTTTCGGCGCTCAAGCGTCGGAAGGTTTCAAAGGTCTTGTGCGGATTGGCCAGCGGGTCGCCAGGGCCGGCAATTCCCAATACTGACATCTGAGGAATAGCCGCCGCTACCGCCTTAACCTTCTTGACCGCCTGTTGCGGGGTCAGGACCTCAGAAACCACGCCTGGACGGGATTCATTGCTGCAATCGTATTTACGGTTACAGTAGTTGCACTGGATATTACAGGCCGGTGCTACCGCTACATGCATCCGCGCAAAAAAATGGTGAGCCTGCTCGGAAAAGCAGGGATGATCGGCCACCTTGGCCCGGATGGATTCAGGCAGGCTCTGAACAGAGGCATCACTGCTGCCGCAGGAACCTGAAGCGCAGCCACCGGCTTCGCTGGTGGCAGGGGTATTATTGAGAACGGGCAGTTTCACGGTCAGATCCTCATCTTGGGTTCATCTGCTCTGTCGCAAATTCCATGCCTATTTATAAAATAGCTATAAGTTATTGATTCGTTTTGGTATGAAGCGATGCTTTGCGTGGTTTGTCTCAAAGCTGACAGCTACACTCAGGCGCTATGTCAGCTTTGAGACAGTGCTAAGTTTAGAGTTGCTTAACCCGAATATTGAGGGTCTGGATCCGGTAGGAGATCTGTCGCGGTGTCATGCCCAGTAAACGGGCAGCCTTGGCCTGGACCCAGCCCGCCTGCTCCAGTGCAGCGATCACCCGTTCACGCTCGTCCAGGTTGTCATCATCCAGATCTATCTGTCCGCCATGACTGCCCATAACCTGCTCATCGATACCGGTCAGTAATACCTGATCACGGTCTATGATGCCATCCTGTGACATAACCGCCGCCCGCTCCAGGCAGTTTTCCAGCTCACGTACATTACCTGGCCAGCTATGATGCATCAGCACACGCAGGGCGCTGTCGGTGATACTGAGCGGGCGCTCCTGTGCTGTGGCGATTTTGTTGAGTAAAAAATGGGCGATATCAGGCACATCTTCCAGGCGTTCGCGAAGTGTGGGCATATAGATCGGCATCACATTCAGACGGTAATACAGGTCTTCACGGAACAGGCCTTGCTCTACATCAGCTTCCAGGTCTCTGTGGGTTGCGGCTACCATGCGCACATTGATCTTAATGGTACGCGAGCCTCCGACGCGCTCCAGTTCGCCTTCCTGCAATACGCGCAGCAACTTGGCCTGGAAACCGGCCGAGACTTCACCGATTTCATCCAAAAACAGCGTGCCCTTATCGGCCTGTTCAAAGCGCCCCTGACGCTGGCTTATGGCACCGGTAAAGGCGCCCTTTTCGTGCCCGAACAGTTCCGATTCCAGCAGATTCTCGGGTAAGGCGGCACAGTTAAGTTTAACAAACGGCCCCCTGGCTCTGGGGGAGTTGTAATGAATGGCGTTGGCTATCAGCTCTTTACCGGTACCGGTTTCGCCACGGATCAATACTGTGGTATTCCATTTGGCGACCTGACGTACCTGCTCAAATACCTGGCGCATGGGGAAAGAGTGGCCAATAATATTGTCGAAGCCAAACTGGCCGCGTACGGTGCGTTTGAGCTGATCACGTTCTTCCCTGAGCGCTTTACGTTCACGCTCCACCTCCCGGGATAGCCGCACACTCTGGCCTATCAGGTTAGCGACCATCTCCAGAAACCGGGCACGCTCCCCCAACAGTTCTCTGTGGGAGCTGCTGGGCTGGACGGCGAACACCCCCAGAACCTCATCACCACTGAGAATGGGCACGCCGATAAAGGGGCGTTTGGTGTCATAGATGCCCAAACGGCCAAGAAAGCGTGGGTCATCGGTGATTTTGTTAAGTATCAGGCTGCTGCCTCGGCGCATCACCTCCCCCACGATACCCTCACCTGGCTGGTAACGTATATCTCCGGGTGCCAGGTCAGGTACACCACACAGGGCGTAGACGACCAGCTCATTCTGATCCGGTGGCACCAGTGCGACGAGGCCGCGCTCCAGCCCGACCCGGTCATCCAGTACTTCCATGACCTTACTGAGGGTTTCCTGAAGGTTCAGGGACTTGGACAGCACGTGACTGACCAGAAACAGAGTTTCGAGCTCGCCGACCAGAATGGCCTGAAGCATCTCCGGGCTCAGCGTATCATTGCTGTCATCTTGATAGCTTACAGGTGACTTATTCATAGGGAAGGTGCACCTTAAGGCAGCAGCCAGTGGTTACGCCAGGGTCTATTTCCAGCAAACCGTTATGACGGTTAACGATATCCTGCGCCAGCGTCAGTCCCATGCCCAGATGGCCTTTGCTCTGGTCACGGGTGGTGTAGAAGGGTTCGAAGACCTTAAACTGATCAGCCGGTAAAATACCGGCACCGGTATCCTGGATGCGGATCTCAACGGCCTGCGTCAGTGTACGGGTGCTCAGGCGTAGCTCACGCACCTGGGGTTTATTGTCATTCATGGCATCGATAGCATTATCGATTAACTGCTTGAACAGGGTAGCCAGGGCGGTTGGCTGGCCGGGAACCCTATGCAAATTACACTCCGGTTGCCAGTCTACGGTGATCCCGCATGCCAGTAAGCGTGGTGTTAACAAGCTTAGGGTGTTTTTTAACAACTCATTGATGTTGACTACTTCCGTGGCTTCATCACTACGGACTGGTACACAGGCGTTGAGCATAGAGATCGCCTGATGCCCCGCTTTCTGTACCTCATTTAGCAGTTTGAGCATTTCCGCCGCATCGATGCGGTTACGACGGGTTGCTAAGCGTGAGGCAGCATTGATCATATTCAGAGGGCGTTCGAGTTGGTAAATAGCACCGGACAGGGCTTCCCGGACACTCTGTACCCGTTCCTGCTCGGCCAGCAGTGCTTGCAGGCTGTTCAGGCGTAACTGGGCCTGCTGCTGTTTCAGCCCGGTGATGTCCTGCAGGGTCACCAGCAGATAGTGGCTCAAGCGTGTCTGGTAAAAGGCATCGGCACTGGTGTCTTTCTCTTCAATTAGCGAACCGGTACAACTAAACCATAGAGGTTCCTCACGGTTGGACAGCAACAAGGCCACCTCAAGGGTAACAAAGCCTTCATGCAGGGCTTTTTTCCGCTCAAACAGATCAGGCCATTCCTGCTCAAGGGCATCGAAGATGATCTCCAGGGGTTCCTGGCCCAGTCTGGATTCCAATGCTTTATAGCTGCGGTTACGCAAGATTGGCTGTAGCTGGGTGTCTACCAGAACCATAGCCACCTGAGTAGCATCCACGGCTTTTTCAATCAGGGCACGCTGGTTCAATACCTGATGTTCCAACTGATGTACTTCAGTCACATCCCGCTGTAATCCCAGATAATGGGTGGTTTCACCTGCTTCATTGAGTACCGGTGTAATCGTCAGATCAGCCAGATAGCGATTGCCATCTTTGCGCCGGTTAACCAGCAGTCCATTCCAGGGGTGTTGCCGTTCCAGTTGCCCCCACAGACTGTCGTACACCAGCCGGGGTGTGACCTTATAAGACAGAATGGATTGGTTTTTGCCCAGCAGCTCCTCACAACTGTAGCCGGTCATCTTCTCAAAGCAAGGGTTGGCATAGACGATGCGTGCCTTGGCGTCGGTGATAGATATGGCCACAGCCGCCTGTTCTACCGCCAACCTGAAAACTTCGGGGGGTAGGGTTTCGGCGGCTATTTTAAGTTCCGATAGCACTGCATTATCTGCCGGTTCGGTCATAACGTTACGTTCCTATGACAGTCAATCTGTAAATAAGCCTATGCAATAGGCATACCATTTGTATGGATGTGATGCTGGCGGTGATAGCGGATTGATTTAAGAACAAATGTTTTGTCGGGTTAATAACAAACTGTGATTTTGTCGCATTTCCACCATGCAGAAATGGCGCTGGTGCACTGAAATAAGGCGTAAAACAAGGTATCAGGTGTATGGCACAGACTTTGCTGAATACCTCTCAGCAAAGTTCTGAGTGGGGAAAGGCATGTCTGATTACATTTTGTTACTGGTATCCACCGCCCTGGTAAACAACGTGATACTGATCAAGTTTCTGGGTTTATGTCCGTTGATGGGTGTCTCCACCAAGATGGATGGCGCACTGGGCATGGGTTTGGCGACTACCTTTGTGTTGAGTCTGGCGGCTGCAGCTAGCTGGATGCTGGAAAACTGGTTGTTGAACCTTTGGGGCTGGAATATTTGCGCATACTGGCGTTTATTCTGGTGATCGCCACCGTTGTACAGTTTACCGAGATGCTGATTCGTAAAGTCAGCCCATCGCTGTATCAGATCCTGGGTATCTACCTGCCGCTGATTACCACCAATTGTGCCGTACTGGGTATTGCCTTACTCAATGTGCAAAACCAGCACAGTTTTATTCAAAGCCTGATGTACGGATTTGGCTCAGCCATGGGCTTCACCCTGGTACTGGTGCTGTTTGCAGGTCTGCGTGAACGCCTGGCGGTATTGCAGGTGCCTGAGCTTTATCAGGGTGCGCCGATTGCGTTTATTGTTGCCGGGCTGTTATCGGTGGCGTTTATGGGATTTGCCGGGCTGGCCTGAATTCTGGAGGAGACTAACCATGCTGATGTCAGTGATGCCGTTAACCTTGTTGGGTTTAATACTGGGACTGTTGCTGGGTATTGCCTCACGTCTGCTTAAAGTTGAGCGCAGTAATGTGGTGGAAGAGATTGAGCAGTTACTGCCCGGCACTCAGTGTGGACAGTGTGGCAATCCCAGCTGTGGAGCGGCTGCCCAAGCGGTTGCCGATGGCAATCTCCCCGCAAGCTTCTGTCCTCCGGGTGGTCGTGCGGTGCTGAGGCTATTGCTGAAAAGCTGGGTATTTCGCTGGATTTGAATGGCCTGTGTGACGAAGGCCCCAAAGTGGCCCGGATTAATGAAGCCCTGTGTATCGGCTGTACCCGCTGTTTCAAAATCTGTCCGACCGATGCGATTTTGGGTTCAGCGAAACATATGCATGTTGTATTTGCGGATGCCTGCACCGCCTGCGGCAAGTGTGAAGCCGTGTGCCCGACTGAGTGTATCTATCTGGAGCCGGTACAGCCCACGCTGCAAACCTGGGTGTGGAGTCAGCCCGCCCTGTAACAGGAGACGATTATGTTGTGGAAATCCTTACGAGGTGGGGTTCATCCCGCCGGCTACAAGGCACTGAGCAACACCACCAAAATCCAGCACTTTCCGGTGATGGAGCGCCTGTATGTCTCCCTGCAACAGCACCTGGGCGTACCTGCCTCGCCAGTGGTGAAGGTCGGAGACAGAGTGCTTAAGGGACAGTTGCTGGCCGTTGCGCAGGGGCCCATTTCTGCACCGGTGCACGCCCCGACATCCGGACGTGTCGCCGCAATTGCCGAGCATACCGCACCTCATCCCTCCGGTTTGCCGGTATTAGTGGTCACACTGGAGGCTGATGGCCGTGATCAGTGGATCAGCCGTAACCCGATAGCTGATCCTTTCAGCCTGTCTCCAGAATCGATCTGCGATCGCATAGGCGCCGCGGGTATTGTGGGTTTGGGCGGCGCCACCTTTCCTGCCGCGGTAAAGCTGAATCTCAGTTTAAAGTCAGGGGTGGATACGCTGATTCTGAACGGCGGTGAGTGTGAGCCCTATCTAAGCTGTGATGACCGCCTGATGCGCGAAGCCGCTGCCGATATTATGCGCGGAGCACAGATTATCTGCATGCGGTGCAGGCCAAGCGGGCGATTGTCGGTATTGAGGACAATAAGCCTGAAGCGCTGGCAATCATGACCGAAGCCTCACGGGGTACAGGGGTGACGGTTAAAGCGGTGCCCAGTGGCTATCCCATGGGCTCAGAGAAACAGTTAATTCAGCAGCTAACCGGTATAGAGATACCGGCGCACAGCCGTGCCGCAGACAGCGGTATTCTGGTGCATAACGTGGCGACCGCCTATGCCGTGGCGATGGCTATTTATCAGGATCAGCCACTCATCTCACGCATCGTGACTTTAAGTGGTGGTGCGGTGACCCATCCGGGCAACTGGGAGGTGCCTCTGGGCACCCTGGCCAGTGAATTTCTGAATCGCGCCAGTGGCTTTGATACTAAGCCTGCACGCCTGTTGATGGGCGGGCCGATGATGGGGATAGAGCTGCTGGATCTGCATGTGCCGATTATTAAAGGTAGCAGCGGCATCCTGGCACTTACCGAGCAGGAAATCAGCCATAAGCAGAGCAGCCCCTGTGTGCGTTGTAGTCGCTGTGTGCGTGCCTGCCCCATGGGCTGATGCCGCTGGATATGGCGGCCAGTATACGTTCTGGTGATCTGAAGGGTGCCAGCAAGCTGGGTTTGAGCGACTGTGTGGGTTGTGGTGCCTGCAGTTATATCTGCCCTTCCTCCATTCCACTGACGCACTTATTCAATTACGCCAAGGGCGAGTTAATTTTACAGGACAAGGCGCGCCAGAAAATGGAGGCGACCAAATTACTGGCTCAGCGGCGTGAACAGCGTATGGAACGAGAAGCACGCGATCGCGAAGCGCTGATGGCAGCGCGGCGTGCCGCTGCCGCTGAAAAAAAAGCGCAACAAGCCGAGCAAGATGCGGCAAAACAGGAGGCCTCGGCATGAAGCAGCCGATTCATGGACCCCATGCGCATAGCGAGGCGCGCTTGCCGGTAATGATGTTTCAGGTGTTATTGGCACTGACCCCAGCGACCCTGTATGGCTTCTGGTTGTATGGCTGGCCTGCGGTTAATCTCTGGCTGCTCTGTCTCAGCAGCGCCCTGGTTTGGGAAGCCGTATTTCTGAGGCTATTCAAAAAACCAGTAAAAACGCAACTATTTGATGGCTCGGCGTTGGTTACCGGCTGGCTGCTGGCGCTGTGCTTACCGCCCTGGGCTCCCTGGTGGATCGCAGTCACCGGTACCTTTTTGGCGGTTGCCATGCTGAAACAGATCTTTGGTGGACTGGGCCAGAATGTGTTTAACCCCGCCATGGCAGCACGGGTGATGCTGTTGATCGCATTTCCGGTCGAAATGACCCAATGGGTGGCACCAGAGCAGCAGATACAGCAGCGCCCGGAGTTCAGTGCCAGCCTGCAGCAGAGTTTTGCTCAAGCAGGCCTGTTGGACAGCTATAGCGGGGCGACGCTGCTGGACGATGTTAAGAACCGTCTGGCCCTGGGTGATTCGGTGCAGGAGATACTCGGAACCCAGAGTTACACCTGGCTGGATACGCTGACAGGCCTGCAGGCGGGCAGTCTGGGTGAAAGCAGCGCACTGCTGTTGCTGCTGGGTGGTTTGTTTCTGTTGTGGCGCGGTGTGATTACCTGGCAGGCACCGGTCGGCTTGATGCTTGGCCTGGTGACACCGGCGCTGGTGTTAAGCAGCCTCTACCCGGACGCTCATCCTGGGGCCCTGTTCCACCTGTTAACCGGTGGCGCCATGCTTGCCGCCTGGTTTATTGTCACCGATCCGGTGACCGCGCCGGCAACCGCCACCGGGCGCTTTATTTTCGGCCTGGGTTGTGGCGTGTTGACCTACCTGATACGCACGTTTGGTAACTACCCTGAAGGCATCGCTTTTGCTGTGATGCTGATGAACAGTGCGGTGCCGGTGATTGACCGCTATGTACGCCCACGTATTTATGGCCGCTCCGGCAAGGGGCAGCCGCTACCTGTGCAGAAGATAAACACAGGAGAGCGCTTATGAATCTGGCGGTGATGCGTGAGCGCCTGGATTATCAGTCGCTGTTGTTGGGTCTGGTAGTGATGCTGACCTGTGCCTTGCTGGCTGTGGCCTATCAATTAACCCGTGAGCCGATACAGCAGGCGCTGGCGGAAGATATGCGCCAAAGCTTTTCACAGGTACTACCGGATCATCTGTATGACAATGATCTGCTCGAGCATGCCGGTCAGATTGAAGCCCCCTGGGGTAGCCTGACCTACTATCAGGCCAGCCTGGCGGGTGACATCACTGCGGTGGTGTTTCCCATGCAGGCCAGTGGTTATGCTGGAAAAATAGAAATGCTGGTGGCGATCAAGGCCAATGGTGAATTATCAGGTGTCAGGGTGCTGGTGCATCAGGAAACCCCTGGCCTGGGCGACAAAATTGAAGTGGCGCGTGACCCCTGGATTACCTACTTTAGCGGCAAGTCGCTGCACAACCCTCTGCCAGCAGGCTGGGCGGTGAAAAAGGATGGCGGCGAATTCGACCAGTTTACCGGCGCCACCATCACCCCCCGCGCTATCGTCGCTGAAATTAAACGGGCATTGCTGTTTTTTGAAGCCGAGCAACCAACACTGCTGTATCCGCTTAAATTGCCTGAACAAACCGTCAGCACTGTTAACTCAGTGCAAGGAGTAGAACATCATGACTGATTACCGGCGTTTAGCCCAGGATGGACTCTGGAGCAATAATATGGTGTTTGCGCAGATGCTGGCGCTCTGCCCGGTTATGGCGGTGACCAGTACCGCAACCAATGGTTTGGGTATGGGGCTGGCGACCCTGTTTGTACTGCTGGGTGCCAATATGATTATCTCCACGCTACGACACCTTATCAGCCCGGCGATACGTATCCCTGTGTATATTGTCATTATTGCGACCCTGGTTACTCTGACAGATATGTTGATCAATGCCTTTGCCTATGAACTCTACAAGGTGCTGGGGCTGTTTATCGCCCTGATCGTGGTGAACTGTGCCATTTTAGGACGTGCCGAGCTTTTGCCTCGCGAAATACCCTGTGGGACTCCATCGTCGACTCCCTGATGATGGGGATAGGCTTAACCTGGGCCCTGGTGATGATTGGCGGGGTGCGTGAAGTGATCGGCAGCGGCACCCTGTTTGCCAACGCACACCTGCTGCTGGGCGCTCCTTTCGCCTTTCTTGAAGTAACCGTCATTCCCGACTATCGCGGCTTCCTGATTATGGTGTTACCACCAGGCGGCTTTATTGCTGTGGGTTTTCTGCTGGTAGCTAAGCGCTGGATAGATAGACGGGTCGAACAACGAAAACGCCGGTTGGCCAGTCAACCAACAACCCTGTGCCAATCAACCCGTTAATCGGGTCAGGAGTCTGAGATGCAAGTCAGTGTTGCGTATAGCAGTGTCAGTGGTGAACAGAGTTGGATCAATCTGGATGTGGCGGTCGGCACCAGCGCAGCGGCGGCTATCGACGCCTCTGGCATACTCGATCGTTTTCCCGATATCGACCTGTCAAAACAGAAAATTGGTGTGTTTGGCAAGCTGGTCAAGCCGGATCAACCCCTGGCTGAGTATGATCGGGTGGAGATCTATCGACCTATCACGGCAGACCCTACTCAGGTGCCACGGCGTAAAACGGAAGAAGATGATGATGACTGAAGGTGCGGTGATTAGCGCCCCAACTGGCGGATCCAGTCTTTCTGTAACCTGCTTTTCTGGCGTTCGGTCAGTAGCTCAATAATACGTGCTGAAACCTCAGCAAAGGATTGCCGAGTTGCCGGGTGCAGGGCATCACAGCGCAACAGATGGTAGCCCATGGGGGAGCGCAGCGGTGCACTGACTTCACCCGGTTGCATGTTGAACAGTGCTTTATCCAGGGCGTCATAGAGAAGTCCTGATGTGACCTGTCCCAGGTTGCCGCCATTCATAGCGGTGGGGCACTCCGAATAGCGAAGCACCAGTTTGTCGAAGCGGGCGGGCTTTTGTTTGATTTTTTCTTCCAGGCCGCTGAGTTTGCGATAAACACGTTGATCAGCCCCTCATCCTGGTCATCAACGGTAATCAACAAATGACTGGCCTGGCGCTTTTCGGGTAGCTGAAAGCGTTCCAGGTGGTTGTAGTAATAGATTTCAGCTGCATCCTGCGTGACTGGCTCAATCTGACCCGACACCCTTTCCAGTACCGCCTCGATACGCATTTCCCGGTTCAGGGCGGCTTTGAAGCCCGTGGGTGTCAGTTCCGAGTTGGACAGGGCCTGGGCAAACAGCTCAGGGGTTTCATAGCGGCTTTGAATACGGTCATAGGCTTCATCCAGTGTTGGATCCGGCAGGAACACCTGTTGCGCCTCATGGCTGGCCAGAATTTTCTGCTCCAGAAGATATTGGCGTTTTGCCAGCAGCGATACCTGTGCACGCTGGTCGGCAGCGAGCTGGTCAGGTGTACTGGTGAATTGAGATTCAGCGATTTTCAGTTCAAGGTAGGCTAGCGTTTCAGCTGCTTCAGGATGCATGGCTAAGCTCCTCCTCCTGATGGAGGCTGTGTAGCGCACTTTCCGGCACGATCAAAAGATGCCCGGGAAACTGCACATGGTAGTGAACGGCGTCCTCATGGCGGATGACTTTGAACACTTCACCGGGCGTATCGAGCGGCACGATTACCTCACCACGCAGGGACAAGGCCAGAGCGGCCACAACCTTGTCGCGGTTTTCAAAGCGGCTGTCTATCCAGGGTGTGCTGGCTGGGACGAGTTCTTCTTCGCGACAGCCTACCTGGATATCGGCCTGAATAAAGTGCACGGTATAAATAATCTGATCCTGTAGAAAGGTACCCAGATTGCGTACATGTCCGGTTTCACCCCGACGTACCAGTAACTGCCCTTTGTCCACGCCCGGAAAGCTGCCGTCATTACGCAGATTGCGTATCACCCGGACTTCGTCGCCGTAGTTATACACCGGGATCATTTTGGACCCCCAGCGACAGGCTGAATGGCACTCAGGGATACAAAGCCTTTACCCGGCTCAGCGCGGTTGAACACCTTCAGTACCTTCTCCTGCTGGGCACTGGAGTTGATAAAGCTCTGATAGGCCTGCTCCAGCAGTTGCCGGTAGACGTTGAACAGAGCGTCTGGCTGATCCGGCAGGTCGGCTTTACCGGCATGGATATGGTTATGAAAGCGTTGCAGTATATGCAGGCGGTTCACCTGTACCACCGAGGGAACAAATTCTATGGCAAAGAATTCCAGGAAGTCTTCGGCACTTTCCAGCTCCTGCATCGCGTCTTCTAATGCGCTTGTGCTGGTAAATTGGCTTGATGCATTCATGCTTAACACCTCATATCAACAAAGGGCGGGTGCCGTTTTGGCCACATCCGGTGAAAGGTTGGAAGAAACAAGCAACTGCTGATGTAACGCCATAAGCTGGGTATCGCTGAGCGGTTGCTTGCTTAGCCGCATCTGCTGACGAATGGCAGTCAATAAGGGCTGGGCTTGGGCGGCGCTTATCGGCAATCCCAACCGAGCGAAACGTGCTTGCACTGCCTTACTGCCGGAATGTTTACCCAGAACCAGCTCATGTTGACGGCCGAGAAGGGCTGGATCGACCCCTTGGTAGATCAACGGGTCCTTGAGCAGACCATCGACATGAATACCGGCTTCGTGGGTAAATACACCGGCGCCCACCAGGCTTTTTTGCCAGCTGACCGGTCGGCCCGAGGCTTCGGCTACAAGAGACGAGAGCGCTGGAAAATGCTGCAGATTGATACCGGTCGACAGGCCGTAGAGTTGGCTTAGCCCCAGTACCACCTCCTCCAGGGCCGCATTACCTGCACGCTCGCCCAGTCCATTGACGGTGGTGTTGATATGGCTGGCCCCGGCTTTGGCCGCGGCGAGGCTGTTAGCCGTCGCCAGCCCCAGATCATCATGCGCGTGCATCTCCAGTTGCAGATCTGTGGCGGCTGCCAAGCGGCTGATAATGGCAAAAACACCGAAAGGTTCCATAATGCCCAGTGTATCGGCAAAGCGCAGTCGGAGGGCGCCACTTTGTTGGGCCGTTTCTGCCACCTGCAGCAAAAACTCCGGGTCAGCACGGGAGGCGTCTTCGCAGCCGACAATCACGGCAAAGCCTGGTCAACGGCGGCGGGAACCAGTTGCCTGATCTGCTGCAGCACCCAGGGACGTGATTTTCCCAGTTTCTTGTGGATGTGCAGATCGGACACGGCCACCGACAGATCGAGCAGTTGTACCGGCAAACCCTGACAGGCGTGCAGATCATCCGCTCGCATCCGGCACCAGGCAATTAGCTGTGCGGACAGCTGCAGATCTGCCAATGCGCGGATATCCTCGCATTCGGATTCCCCCATGGGCGGAATGCCGACTTCCAGTTCAGGCACACCCAGTGCATCCAGCTGTTGCGCAATCTGCAATTTTTCATCGCGCGAGAAGGCCACCCCGGCGGTTTGTTCACCATCACGCAGGGTGGTGTCATCAATCACTATATCCAGGCCGCTCTCAGACATAAGTCAACCTCAGGCATAGGCCGGATCAAAAGCTTCCTGAACCGGCGCATCGTTTTTCCAATAGGGTGACAGGCTACGTAGCTGGCTAATAATGCCCGGCATTACCTCTATCACGCGGTCTATCTCCGCCTCGGTGGTGTAACGCGATAGTGAGAAACGTACCGTGCCGTGAGCGGCGGTGTATGGCAGCCCCATAGCCCGCATCACATGGGATGGCTCCAGCGATCCAGAGGTGCAGGCCGAGCCACTGGAGGCGGCAATGCCGTACTTGTTCAACAGCAACAGAATCGATTCCCCTTCGATATACTCAAAGGCGATATTGCAGGTGTTGGGCAGGCGATTAGCCGCATCTCCGGTGACAAAGGCGTGTTCAATCTGAGACAGGATGCCCTGCTCCAGACGGTCACGCAGCGCTTTGACGACGGTATTTTCATGAGTCAGTGATTGCTGTGCCAGCTCAGCCGCTTTACCCAGCGCGACAATAGAGGCAGAGTTTTCGGTACCGGCACGACGCCCGCGTTCCTGATGACCGCCACGTAACAATGGACGAAAACGCGTGCCGCGGCGCAGGTAAAGCACACCGATACCTTTCGGTGCATGGAGTTTATGCCCGGATAGCGACAGCATGTCGATCTTGCTGTTTTTCAGATCAATCGGCACCTTGCCAACCGCCTGAACCGCATCGGTATGGAACATGACTCCCGCCTGATAAGCCATTTCGGCCATTTCCAGCACCGGGAAAAACGTACCTGTCTCATTGTTTGCCCACATAATGCTGACAATGGCGGTCCGCTCACTCAGGAGTGACTGGTAAAGTTGCAGATCCAGTCGACCCTGGCCGTCTACTTCCAGATAATGCACTGTGTAGCCATCTTTCTCCAGATACTCACACAGCGACAAAATGGCAGGGTGCTCCACAACCGTGGTGATAATCTCCCGACGTTCCGGCTGAGCTTTCAGCGCCGACAAGATAGCCGTCGAATCACTTTCGGTGCCACAGGAGGTGAAGACAATTTCAGTATCCTGTTCAGCCCCAAGCAGTGCCTGAATCTGTTGGCGGGCCTGCTTCAGCGCCAGCCCGACCCGGTTGCCGTACTGGTGCAGGGATGACGGGTTACCAAACTGTTCAGTAAAATAAGGCAGCATCACCTCGACCACCTGTGGGTCGACCTGAGTGGTCGCGTTGTTATCCAGATATATAGTATCCATGCTTCAGGCTCCTGCGGTAACGGCTGATTTGCTGACAGGCAGCAGTTGGATAAACTCACCCAGTGATTCGATCAACTGTTGCTGGATGCCACTCAAGGTGACACTGGCCAATTGGCAGCCGGTACAGGCACCTGTCAGGCGGACATACACGGTTTTGCCAACCACATCGATGAGTTCTATATCACCCTTGTCACGTTGCAGTTGCGGCCGGACCGCCTCAATCACTGCTTCGATCTTGCGAATGCGCTGCAGCGTGCTCAGGCCACTTGCGGCGGCATCTGTCGCATGGGGAGCGCTAACAGCTGGCATGTCGATTTGCGTCAGGGCCTTCTCGGCATCGGCCTGCACCCTGGCAACATCCGCCTGAAACGACTGGCCGGTTTCTGCCAGCACCTTGTTGAGAATTTCCTCTATGCCTTCATGGCACGCCGAACAGCCACCACCGGCTTTGGTATAGAAGCTCACATCCTGCACCGTGGTCAGGTTGTTGGCGCGGATAGTTTCTTCGATCAGCACCGCATCCACGGCAAAACACTTACAGATCAGCGCACCTTCTTCGTGGTCATCACTCCAGACTTCTCCGCGGTAGTTGGCGACAGCCGCCTGCAGCGCTTCACGTCCCATCACCGAGCAGTGCATCTTCTCTGGTGGCAGACCGTCGAGGAAGTCGGCAATCTCCTGATTACTCACCTGCAGCGCTTCATCGAGTGTTTTGCCTTTAATAATTTCCGTCAAGGCTGACGAAGAGGCGATGGCCGAACCGCAACCAAAGGTCTGGAAGCGTGCATCCAGAATCACTTCGGTGTCCGGGTCAACATTGATCATCAGGCGTAAGGCATCACCACAGGACAGCGAGCCAACATCGCCGATACCGTTTGCTCCTTCGAGCTCACCAGCATTGCGGGGATTAAAAAAATGTTCCTGTACTTTCTCAGAATAGTTCCACATGACATGACCTCTCAGGCAGCAAAAGATTTACCGCAATTACAAGCGGCCTTGGCATTCGGGTTTTCAAACTTGAAACCGCTTTCATCCAGCGATTCGACAAAATCGATCACACAGCCCTGCAGCAGCGGCAGGGACTCGGGATCGATCAACAGGCAGACTTCACCGAAGGACAGGTTGGTATCCTGCTCCGATACAGCGGTTTCCAGTTGCAGTCCGTACTTGTAGCCAGAACAGCCGCCATCGGATACCGAGACGCGCAACCCAGCCACAGGGGAACCGGCGTTTTCAATAAAGCGACTGATCGCGAGTTGTGCAGCAGGTGTTAAAGTGACCATTTCCGACCTCCAGGATACAGATTGACAACGCATGAACGGCGCTGACGCTATATCTGTTATATGGCAAACCCTGTGCCAGCTGGACTAGTCATGTCTAAATGGTTGAAAGATATGAGTTGTGTTACAAATCCGACAAAGAAAAGCGTGTATTGAATGGCACTTAGGCAGGGTTTTGTCGGATTTGTAACAGGAAAGGTTGGCTACTTTCCCTGGAGCAGGCTCAAGAAGGAGGGGCAAACTGTTCAAAGACTTCCTGTCCGGTCATCTTCTGAGTTTCATTTTTCAGCTCATAATAGGCGGGCTTCTCATCGATAAAGATTTCGCTGGCCAGATGAAATGCCTGATCCTGAAACAGCCCGGCCGGTAAAATGTACTCATTGCTGGGTAACAGATGGTAGAACAAGTGGGTACCGCAGCTTGGACAAAAACCCCGCTCGGCCCAATCCGATGAACGATAGGTCGAGGGCGTTACCCCACTGAACTGCACATCCGCTCCACAGTGAACCGCAAACATCGGCCCACCCGACCAGCGCCTGCACATCGAGCAGTGACACAGCCCCACTTCTTTATGCTCCGGCGCGACGACCTCGATTGAACCGCAAAGACATTTGGCTTTCATGGCGCATCTCCTTGTGTATAAATAACCTGGCTGATGCTTAGTTTAGTCGTAATCGATGCCAATTTCTTTGCGCATATTCTGAATTCCTGTTGTTCTTGAATGAGTCCTTGCTATACTTCACTGTAAATGGATTGGGGGTGCCCGGTCGGCGTTATAGCCTCGGTGAGTTTCATCGGGGCTTTTCGCTTTCTGAAGGCGGGTAAATCATTAATCCTCTCTCTTCATAGCCTACACCAGCACATTGCCTGCCACCTTCACAATAGAATTTTTCTTTGAGCACATCGAAGGATCTATTTGGCTGTTCAGGGCGCAGACGGTTTAATCCTATTGGACGCGCGACTAAGTCAGCCAATTGCAAACCTGTTGACATAGCCTTTTTATCGGCGAAAAGTACATCAAATGATAGAGGGATTGCCAGTCGATTTTTTCCGTCGCATATCCTGCGAAATTCTAGTTCCAGATCGTTATCTTCCTTTTTGCCACGACATTCTACTACTACATGAGTTTTAAGCGTTTCCTGACATTTTTCGGCAAGAAATTCATAGAGTTTTTCCAAACAGAAACCCAGAGCAATATGATAAGGGTTAGCGTTAATAGCATCCTGTTTCTTCAAGTGCCTCTTATCTATGACACAGCTAATTAGAATAAAATTACTGCGATCAATAATCTGTGTGAGCTCGTTGAGAAATTGATGTTTTTGCTCAGGGCTGCGGAAAATGTTGAACTGGCCTTTTTCTTTGCGGATTTCATGTTCATGTAGCACTACCTGATCATGACCAAAGTGGTTGAACTTGAATTTTTCCAGCGAAGAGACAACTTGTTCACTGTAGTGCCGTTTGTGGAATACACAAAATGCCAATACAAACAGTGGGTATTGAGGGTCAATGGTTTCCATACCATGATCACCGCTTTCATCCACGTACACTATATATTTACTGAACGGACTTTCCGGTTGGCTTGTAGAAGAAGTGTTCGTTTGATCAACAATTTTTTCAGATAATTCCTGTTCAAACAATGGCAGCTGTTGCTTATCTGTCATGACTCAGTCACCGTTTCCTTGTGTGTAAATAACCTGACTGATGCTTAGTTTAGTCGGAGCATTGCTTTATGGCGAAAATAATCGTCTTTGGGATGGTGTTGATGAGTGATATTGTAGATAACCGGAATTTTTCAGTTTTTGTGGTTTAACACCTATGTCCAAGATCGCTAACACGCCCCAACCACCATATTATGCGGTGATTTTTACCTCAATACGTACTGAGGAAGCTAATGGTTATGATGCTATGGCGGAAAAAATGCTGGCACTGGCTGCTGATCAACCAGGCTTTCTGGGCGCGGAGTCAGCACGTGAAGGTGTTGGTATAACCATTTCATATTGGGCTGATCTGGAGGCTATCCAGCAGTGGAAAAATCATGCTGAACATTTAATAGCGCAGAAGCTGGGGCGTGAGAAGTGGTATGCCAGTTTTACAACAAGGATCGCAAGGGTTGAGCGAGACTATAGTTGGGTCGAAAAAATATAAAGAAAGGTTTGCTGGATGTTGCGTGATTACTCTGCTGAAGATATCGATCAGATTCTTGATATCTGGTTGTCCGCGTCGATTAAGGCGCATGATTTTATAGAGCCTGCGTTCTGGAAGTCAAAACTGGATGCTATGCGTAACCTATATATCCCGGCATCAGAGACCCGGGTGTTTGAGAATGCTTCTGGCATTATTGGGTTTTATAGCTTGTACGCTAACACGCTGGCGGCCATTTTTGTGTCACCTGAATACCAGGGTAAGGGCATAGGCACGGCTTTATTGAGTGATGCCATGCGCAAGCGGCAGATTCTGCGCTTAACGGTGTACAAGGCTAACCATTCAAGTATCCTGTTTTATGAAAAGCAGGGATTTGTTGTTATAGATGAACAGATTGATGAGCATACGGGGCAACCGGAACTGGTTATGGAGTATTGCGCATAATCCAGCTATTCCAGAACAAACTGTGGCTTGAGTTCGCTGAGGAGATCAAAAGTACTTATGCAACGAACACCGAACTCTTGGCAGATATTTGGGATTTTAACTTTTCAACTTAGCCGGGTTAATTCCCAGTAGCTGACCCGCTTCTCGTAATAAGATCTGCCCATTAAACGCTTGAGAAAGCACTGCTTTGGAAAAGCGTTTGCTGATTTGGGCATTTTTAGTCTTATGGAATGAGGGCCCGCTATCGCCCTTATTTTTACGAGCATCCCAGAGGGCTTTTTGCTCTGCAATAAACTGACGGTATTGATCTGTATTGATAAAACCAAGCGTTAGTGCACGGCGGGCAAGCACCCATTGGCTCACGTGAAAATGTGCTTCAAGAGGGGCTAGGTTGTCTTGCCAGACATCGAAGTTTTTCCACAAGGGGCTGAATTCAGTTTTGGGAACGAGAAATTCTGCTGCGACAGCATTACATTTCACTTCGCTTTCACGCTCAGAGGACTCGCTGCCATCAGAAACACCGGAAATACCCAACCAGATATGGCAAAGTTCATGGATAAGGGTAAATAGTCTGGCTCCCGGCGCATCGGCATGATTAACAAAAACAGTCGGAGCATATTCATCGGCTAGAGAGAAGCCACGGAACTCCTCAACACGCAGTGGTCTGGTATAGTGGCCAAGGTTGGCTTCACGCATAACCAGCACCCCTAAGGTCTCAATACGCTGAACCAAGTCTCGATAATAGTCTTCCCAACTGCCACGTTGCGGATGCGCAGGCACACCAAGAAGCTCCCTCATGTCGTTTACGATAACTTGAACTGTAGCATTGGCCCTTAAACGGCCAACGGCTTCACAAGGTTTTGCCAGTTCATTGGTCAGGTACTCACGGTACCACTGCTGGCGCTGTAGAGTGAGTTTGATCAGGTCGAGTAGTTCGGCGCTGGGACGATTCACACCGTGGCTACCGATAGTTCGCAGGTCAGGGATGGGTAGTTCATCAACAGGCGGCTCTCTGAGAAACAGATAGCCAAAAGGGACATGAGCCTTGTTTGCAAATTTTTGTGCCTGGTTAAAGGTCAATGCTTGTTTACCCTCCTCCCACAGACGGAGGCGCTCTTCGTTGATCCCACACTTTACTGCAAAATCAGGCACAGCAATGCCAGAGCGTTCACGTGCCCAAGTCAGCATTCTGTTGTTTATCTGTGCGGTTGTTGCCATGGTATCTAATCCCTATTCATCCCTGAATTATAGAGTCTAGGACACCCTGTTACTATATTTCAAATCATTTCCCCCTAG
>NZ_JRLB01000097.1 GCF_000764495.1 Nitrincola sp. A-D6 | reverse complement strand
CAGGGGGCTCCTACAGGGTGACGATATTGTAGGAGCCGGTCTCCGGGCGATCGGGGGGGCTATCAATAGGCGTTTTTGTCTACGAAGCCTTTGAATACGGTGAGGAAGATGATTTTGACATCCAGCCAGATGGACCAGGTACGGATATATTCGAGGTCATAGCGGATACGGCCTTCCATTTTATCCAGGGTGTCGGTTTCACCGCGAAAACCATTGATCTGGGCAAGGCCGGTGATGCCGGGTTTCACTTTATGCCGCAGCATATAGCCGTGTATCTGACTGCGGTAAAACTCATTGTGAGATACGGCATGTGGACGTGGTCCGACGACTGACATAGACCCGCCGATCACATTCAGGAACTGTGGCAGTTCGTCCAGCGAGGTCCGGCGAATAAAAGCACCAAAGGGGGTGATACGGCTGTCATTTTTGGTTGCCTGCTTCACTTCACCGTCACCGGCATCCATTACCCGCATGGAACGAAACTTGAGCACACCGATTTCCTGTCCATTAACACCATAGCGTTTTTGCTTGAACAACACCGGACCCGGTGAGCTGAGCTTTACACCTATGGCGATTATCAGCATTGGAATGGAGATCAATAGCAGAATCATAGTACCAAACAACAGGTCGAGCGCACGTTTACTCATACTATTGATACCGATATGCGGCGACTCAAAGATGCTGATTGCTGGCATACCATTGAGATCAATCCAGCGGGCGCTGAGCAGATCAAAGCTGAATACATCCAGCATCATGTGCACCGAAACTGTAGTATCGGCCAGTTCGTCAAGCAGGGTTTTAATACGCTTTTCTGCACGCAGGGGCAAAGCGATGAAAATCACTTCGATTTCACCTGCCCTGGCCCGCGCGACAAGGTCGGCATGGCCTCCTTCAACTTCATCGGATTGACGCCGCCCTTTCTCAAAGTTGCGGTCATCAAAAAAGCCGACAAAGTTATAGCCAGCCCAGGCATATCTGTGATTTTTTCTTTTACTTCTTTACCTAACTCAGTAGCGCCATACACAGCCACTGCACGGGTATTGTGCCCGGTTTCTCTGACGCTACTCAGGAAGGCCCGGAGAATGGCATGCCAGCATATCAGCTCAATCGGGGTTACCAGAAACCAGGTTAGCAGCAGTTCGCGGTTGTACAGATCGGTAGGCTTGAAGAAAAAATCCACCAGAATGAAGAGCATAACTACAGCAAGCCAGTTACTGGCAACAGAAACTACTTCTGCACCCAGCCCGGCTCCACGCCAGGAACGGTAAGTCAGACTGATTTCAGAAATGAAGTTAAACACCACGATAGCGATCAGCGCCATGGCGTAATAGGACGATATCCACTCAAGTCCGAACAACTCGATAAGACACCAGAGGGTAATAATAATTATGGCGGCATCTGCCAGCCTGGCAAGTGCACTTAGTTTAGATTCGTGGGGTTTAATACTCAGCTTCGCTGCCATACTGCGTTAACCACCTACTCCATCCATGACAATTTGTACGCATTCAAAAGGAGAAAAATATGAACACCCGTTTCAACTCCTTCTTTTTACACGATTTACCCGACCAAAAGCAAGCGACCTGATACCGGAATACGGCATCAGGTCTGATATGATTGAGTTAATCCAATAAATTAGGCAGTCTGAGCCAGGCGTTTCTTACGACGTAGTGCAAGCCCACCCAGCAACACGGAACCGAATAACCAGACAGCAGCGGGAAGTGGTACTTCTGAAACTTCGATGTTGCTCATTGTTAAATTAAAGTTGCGCGATGATCCCAATGGATCTTTAGCATAGCCGCCAAAAACCAATAGTTTGTATGCTATACCTGATTCAACATCTGTAGTCAGACCGGTGAGTTCTCCAGCCAGATCTGGAACAAACCAATTACCCAACTGAGTAGTTATATTGGTTACCGTATTTACAATGCTAACTGTCCACTCATCCAATGAAGTGGCCATATCAAAGCTCAACGTTCCCGTTGCAGATGTAAGCAGATCCAGTTCAATTGCAAACGGCTGAAAAGCATCCAGTCCACCATCTACCAGATTTAGTGTGGCCGTTGTGTCAGTGGTCACAAAGGAAGCCACTGGCACATTGTACTCATCAACACCGGTTGTTGCTGTCGGATTGGAAATCGTCACACTTGCCGCCGATGCTAACGCGGAAACCAGCAATAGAAGCATACCTGTAATTATACGTTTCATTTCAAAAACTCCTTGATGTACTTATATAGTTATTCAACGATCAGGTTGCCGCTGTTAATCAGGGAATCTATGATTTCAGAATCACTACCCCCTAGTGTAGTCAAATCAATATCTTTCAACACGATATTTTGCGTTACCGCACCATCACCCTCATTACTAACGGAGATGACAGAGTCACTACCAATCACACTAACCGAGAGAAAATCAGTTATTTCATCTGAAATTCCGTCAAATGACAGCAGATCGGCCAGATCAATACGGTCAGCTTCAGCATCTACACCATAATCACCCAGGGTGAAATCACCAACGATATCCATGGCCGGAGCAGCTCTGTACCCTGATCACCCAAATCCCAGGCAAAGGTATCTGCTCCCAAACCGCCAAACATTATATCGTTGCCAGCACCCGCATTAATCTGATCATCACCCGCATAGCCGTGAATCAGATCATTTTCAGCCGTACCCGTTAGCACATCATCAGCAGCCGAACCATCCGATATGATGTTGCTGGTCACATCCACGACTATAGCCAGATCACCGCTTACACTTTCAGAAACACCATCCAGTGTGGCCGTAGCCGTTACAGTCAGTGATAAGTCACCGCTGAAGCCTAAGGGTGGTAAAAACTGCAACCCTTCCAGCTCGGCAGGCGTAAAGCTCCATACTCCGCCACCCAGATCACTTCCCGAGCTGAAGGCTGCGCCGGCTGGAACACCTGCGATTTCGATAGTTAAACTTTCACCTGGCAGTGCACTGCTCAGGGATGCATCAATCCCCAACCCCACTGGCTGACCATAATAGTCTGTACCATTGAGTGTAAATGCGGGTTGTGAAACTGCTAGCGCAGAGTCGTGGTCTGTATCGCGACCATTGAGCACCAGCCAGTCAAAGCGGTAAGAGCCATCTTGATCTGCTAAGTAGTTAAACTGACCATTGCCGCTGATTGCCGCCGCCAAGGCTGCAGATGAAGTAATAAGACGCACTTCCTGACTACCATCGGGCTTGGTAATTACCAGTGCGGCCAAGTCATTTTTACCGCTTTCTAAGTGTTCTTTTACACCTTCACCATTATAAAAAGTCCAATCAAACTGAATGCCTGAGCCTGATTGCAAAGAAGCATGTGAAGAGGTCAGCTTGCCATCCCATACGGTGCTTGTGGACAAATCATCCAAAGCACCCGGAGTCAATCCAAGCTCTTGCTCCATCAGAGATTGAGGCAACCCCTGTACGTCAGATGGACGCACACTATCAGGATTATATAACTGATTTTGCTCAAAGCTATCCAGATCAATCATTCCTCTGGCCGTCGTGATCGCTGCAGGCCCTCCCAACAGCATCTGCACAGAGGACAAGGATAACTCTGGTGGTAATACATCAGGCGGCGTATCGTCTTCAGCGAGTAAAGCATCCTGATCCCCAATCGGCGCCTCAAAGGGCTCGACACTCAGTGGCTCAAAGGAGAAAGCCAGCGGATCGACTGATTCAAAAATACGTACTAACTGAACGATGCTGCTACCACCACCATCGGGTGCACCATCAGCACCGGCTGCAGGTGCTTCCAACTCATCCAGCAGATCGCCATCGCCTTCCAGTGCCGCTAATACGGCTTCAACACTCGGATCGGTCAGCTGGTTGTCCTGCGGAGCAGGCTCTGAACTTCCAAGAAGCTGCTCGCTCATCTGAATAGCTTGATTTGGACCAAGCGTGGCTATTTCTCCGTTACCAAAATCCAGTACCACACGACCGCCTTCAGCGGTTACCAGGGTTTCTCCGGCAAAAAGCTCATCGCCCGGCTGCAGAGATCTGAGTGAACCATCCGCCGTCCGTGCAAATACTTCTCCACTTGTCTCTGTTACCACTGCAATAGCTGTTTCCATTTCAGTATCCTTAAATTTTCGGACTGTACTGCTTAACCAGTTAGGTTAGATTTACAGGCTTACTTGTGTATTCTTGCGCTGATGTACAAATGTACATTCGTGCGATTATGCATGGCAGTATAAATGACTTGAACCCTGTGCCTATTGGACCGTAGTACAGATAAGGTTATTGTTTGTGGGGTATTTCTGGTCTGTGGGAGCCCGGTCTGTGGGCGAATGATGTTTTGATTGAGGTTATTCGCTCACAGAGTGAGCTCCTACAGGATAGGGGAGCTCCTACAGGGTAGGAGCCCGGTCTCCGGGCGAATAGGGTTTTGGTTGAAGTTATTCGCTCACAGAGTGAGCTCCTACAAGGTCGGGCTCTTACAAGGGCAGTTTCCTATATAAGGGGCTAAGGAGATCGAGGTCCGAGTAAAAGGCCTCCAGGGATGGATTTATTCCGTGTTTTGAGTGCTGGTAAGTTAGAGCGTACACTGCTTTACGTTTGTACAAGGAAGAACACGCCAATAGAAAGGAGTCTATTATGGCCAAGCATTATGATACGGCTTACAAAGAAGTCTTTAGCTACCCCGAGTTTGTTCAGCAACTGATCGAAGGCTTTATACCCTCAGAAATCGCTAGCATGATGGATTTCACCTCTCTGGAATTGCACAGTGGAAACTACATCACTCCACTGTTCGAAAATAAGTACGAAGATGTTGTCTGGTCCGCTAATGTAACCTGGGAAGGTGTAACGCAACCGGTGTACTTATATATTCTGTTGGAGTTTCAATCATCCAATGACTTCACCATGCCGATTCGCTTGATGCACTATGTGGCCTGTTTCTATGACCACCTGATCAAGAACAAACAGGTGCGACCATCAGAAGGACTACCGCCTATCCTACCAATTGTACTTTATAACGGATCAAAGGACTGGTCAGCCAAGGAAGACATCTTTGAGATGATTTCCCCTGAACCGCCGGAGTTTTTAAAAGCCCATCAACCGCACCTGCGCTACTATTTAGTGAATGAAAAACGCTATACTGAAGAAGAGTTGGGTCTTAAGAGCACACCCTTAAGCGGAATGTTTTCCATTGAGAATGCAGGTAATAGTTTTGAAGACTTGCAACGTGCGGTGGATCGAATTGTGGCCATTATCAAAGCAGATCCTAACAAGGAGCGTATTGATAAGATCGTCACTCGTTGGATCAAGCGCCACTTAAAGTACTTGGGTGCAGAGGTCAACCTAGATAAGCTCAACAGCTTAGTAGAGGACAAAGATATGCTAGCAGAGAATTTAGAGCATTTAGTTCAGAAAGAACGGAGTGCCAGTCGTATGGAAGGTGAGCTGATTGGTATGCAGAAAGGCCGTATGGAAACTAAGCGTGAAACAGCCCTAAACCTCATCAACATGAACATCCTTACAGATGAACAAATTGCTCAGGCATCTGGGCTGACTTTAGCTGACATTATGGCGCTGCGTGCTGACACTGAACACTGAATCTTTAGAGATCGGGTCAGAGTAAAAACCCTCAAATCAACTTCGGTAGCAGTTATTCGCTCACAGAGTGAGCTCCTACAGGGTAGGTGAGCACCTACAGGTAGGAGCCCGGTCTCCGGGCGATGGGTGGTTTTGATCGGGGCTGTTCGCTCGCGGAGCGAGCTCCTACAGAATTGGAGTCTCCTACAACGTTGGGTTTAATTTGGAGTGGTTTTTTTGAATAAACAGGTTAGTCGTCTTTGCTTGCTGGATACACCGATGCTGAAGGGGGCTGCGGGGGATGTGCCTTTGCAGTTACGCTATCGTAAGGCGTTGGGGTTATTGGGTTTTCTGGCGGCGGAGAAAAATCGTAACCACTCACGGGCTTTTATTGCCAGTTTGTTTTGGCCTGATCTGGATGAACCTGCCGCACGGGTGAATTTGCGTCAGGTGTTATCGATTCTTTCGAAGTTGTTTGGCAATACACCCTTTCATTCGGCACTGATAGTGGATCGGCATTTTATTGCGCTTCAGAAGCACGCGTTGCTGCATCTGGATATTACTGACCTGGAAAGCTTACAACGCTTTCCTGCCTCCAACTCAAGCAATCTTGAACATTTGAAGGAAGACAGCCTGCTGACCGGTGAGTTTATGGCGGGTTATTCATTGCCGGGCTGTGAGGAGTTTGAATACTGGCTGGCCGATAAGCGCGCCTATTTCCGCAGTTGCCAGATACGCCTGCTCAATACACTGATTACGCAGGCACAGGCGGACCGGCAGGCTGGCCTGGTGATCAGCTATGCACAGAAAATACAGCAGCTTGATCCGGATAATGAATCATTACTGCGTGAGGTCATGCTGCTGTGTTCTGAAAACGGTCAATCACGCCTGGCTTTGCGCCTGTATGAGAATTTCACCCAACGTATGCAGCGTGAACTGGGTGTATTACCCGACAGCAAGTCACAGTCGCTGTATAACCAACTGACGCAGCAACTGAGTGACCAGCCTGCGCGCACATCGCAACTGGATCAATTCCCGGCCATTGAGAAAATTTCGCCGGTTGTGGTCGTGCATCTGCAGTGGCGCTGCCATTTATCAGATCCAGAAGCGGCGGCACAGCAACTGTTTGATGCCGATCGCTACTCGCGCAAGCTGATCTGTGATGAAATTGGTGCCTTTCATCTGAACAGTGCCGGTCACGGTGCGTTTTTTTATTTCGGTTGGCCTGTGGCACTGGAAGATAATGCCTGGCTGGCGGTTCGCAGCACGATACGCTTAATGCATTACGCCCGCAGCCATGCAGAGATTGATTTACGTGTCGGGGTACATACAGGCACGCTGTTTTCATCACTGAGTACGGCCCTGCCCGATTTACTCGGTAATGTGACCGAGGAAACCAGTTTACTGTGTCAAAGTGCTACCGACGGGCAGATTTTACTCAGCGAACCCTGCTACCGCTTGCTGGAGCGCAAGGTACAGGCACGTAAGGTCACCGAGCGCCGCCGTCGCAATGATGGCAGCTTGTCAGGTGCTTTTTTGCTGGTGGATGAACCTGGCTGGTTTACAGAGTCAGATACTCTGCCACTTCCGGAACAGCAGTCTCTGTGCGAGAGGCTGAGTCAGCAGCGTAATCAGATTGATCAGCAACCGCATCCTCTACTGGTAAATTTGTCCGGGCCAGCAGGCTGTGGCAAGACATTAATTTTGTCGCAATGGCTAAAACAGCAGCGCCAGGCGGGTGATAGAGTATTCAAACTGCGCTGTTACCCTGATCGTCAGCAGCAACCGCTGTTTCCACTGATCAGTTGCTTGCGCCAGCTACTGGGTTTTCAGGCTGATGAAGCATCAAGCCTGACAATCTCAAAGAGCGCTTACACCGACACGGCTGGGATCCGTTGCTGCAACAACCGGTTCTGATTGATCTGATGACCTGCAACACCCACCCCACTGAAGAAAACATTCGACAGGCTTTTGCTGCTATCAGCCAACTACTGCAAGGGCTCACTGGTTCCTGCCTGCTGGTGTGGATTGAAGATGGACACTGGATCGATACAGCGACACTGACGCTGATTGAGCACTTGGCAAATGACTCTTCCTGCCCGCTCATGTTAGTGCTCAGTGCCCGCAAGCTGCCTGACACAGCAACACATCCATTATGGCTGAACCTGGCTCTACCCCGACTTGGCAATGCTTCAGCAACCCGTTTACTCAAGTTTTTTACCCGCAGCAGCCAAAACTGGCGCGCTCCGGACGAGTCCGCCGAGCTGCTGAAACTGACTGATCACAATCCATATTTACTCAAAGTAATGGCTGGTGCGTCTGAAGACAACCGACTGCCCGCTGAAGTCTTGCAGTACTTTAGCTACCGCATTGACCAACTGAATGAGTGGCGTGACAGCGCCTTGCAACTGGCTTTGCAATGGCCGGATATTAAGCCGGATCAAACATTACTCATAGGTCAGACACACAATCTCGCTACGCCGAACGAAACGGTTGAACAGTTAATTACGGCCAACCTGTTGCAATGGCAAAGCAAAACACAGCCAGCTTTCACCCCGCCACTTCTGCAACAGGTGCTGGCTTCATTGAATCCACCAAGCCGCCAGCGCTATGTACACAGAGCACTGGCATTGCAGCTGGAACAGAAGCAACGTGGCAGAAATCCATCTGAGACCAAGGCACGCCTGGCTTACCATTGGCGCGCAGCGGGGGAACTGGAAAAAGCGGCAGACCTTTACTTGCGCTGTGGTCAGAATGCCTTACAGCAACACCGCTATAATGATGCCGCTCACTGCCTGGGTGAAGCTCTGAAACTCGATACTTCTGTGGACTTTTCACTGGAACGGCGCGTTGCTCTGCTGAATGATCTGGCCCAGAGCCGCATTATGGCCTTTGGTTACGGCGATCTGCATGCTTTCAAAGCGGCTTCAGAAGCCTTACAACTGGCGAAACAGATTACCGATGAAACGGCCAGTTTCCGCTCACTGTATCTGCTGTTTTTAGGAATAGGCTCGGTAGATGCCGAACGATCACGTTTGCAGGCTGCGAATCTGTTATATGACCATGCCTACACGCCAGCCCAGTTGACTCTGGCACACTGGGCACTGGCCAACAGCCACTTCTGGCTGGGACACCTGCAGCAGAGTCGCAGCCATGCTGAGCAGTCGCTCATGCTCACACAACAGGTGGACCCTGAAGAACTGAAAAGTTACAGCCATGAGAGCCCCGCCATTCTGGCTATGGGCTTTCTGGCCTGGACCTGGTGTTTTGATGGTCAGCCTGAAGAAGCCAGCCGGTGCTGCGAGCAACTGCTGGCCTTGCCTGCTGAGACCCTGACCCCAAGTAGTCATTGCTATCAGTTATTTTTTGCGGCCTCAACGCTGGCTTACTGTAACAAACCCGCTTATGCGCTTGAAAATGCCAGGGCCTGTCATGAAATTGCAACTCGACTGCAGCATCATTTGTGGTTGTGTGCATCAGAACTGTTGATTCTGAGCCTGAGCGCAACAGCCGATGAACCCGTGCGCAGTGAACAGATCGACTGGTTGATTAATGGTATTCACAGCGCCTATGCCGACGGTTTGCCAATGGCGGTACTGATGGGGGCTGAAGCCTTGATTCGCTCGGATCTCCAGAGCATGGCGCAGGTTTTACTACAGCGTACATTAAACAGCACAATCAAGCAGGAACATTATTTATTATCTGAAACTTTACAGCGTTTGCTACACAGCCTATAAGTTATTGTAGGAACTGATTACTTTTTGCTTACGCTAAGGTGCTATTCTTACCTAAATATAATCATGTTTAATGCTTTAATCATGGGTGAAAGGAATGAAAATAATTAAGGCTCCACGCACACTACTGGCTTGTCTGATCTCAGGCAGCTGCCTTTTATCTGTCTCTGCTTACGCTCAAATGGACAGCACAACTGTCGCTGACATAGCTCGCAAGGCGATCGAAACCAATCCTGAAGTGCAGGCCAACTGGCACGCTTTCATGGCTTCCGGGCATGACACCGAGTTTGCCAGCGGCGGTTACCGCCCTGTCGTCGACTTCACTGCCGGCTATGGCCATGAGTATCGGGACTGGGAAAACTACACTGGAAAAGATGAGTTTTCAGGTGCCGCCGCTGAAATCACCCTGACGCAGATGCTCTATGATGGCTTCAGAACCCGAAATGAGGTTCAGCGGTTTGAGAGTGCCCAATTGGTACGCTACTTTGAACTGCTTGATAGCGTTGAAAATACGGCGCTAGGGGCCGTGAATGCCTATGAAGACGTGATGCGTTACCGTGAACTTGTAGCGCTGGCTGAAGAAAACTATGAAGAACACATTACCGTGTTTGACCGGATTGAAGAAAGTGCTCAAGCGGGTGTTGCACGTCGGGCCGATCTGGAACAGATCTCCGGTCGCTTGTCTCTGGCTGAAGCCAACCTGCTGACAGAAATGTCCAACCTTCATGATGTCAGCGCACGCTATCTGCGTATTGTTGGTGAACTGCCCGCTGATAACCTTCTGCCAGCCAATCTTAATGATTCCGGCATTCCTGCCGATGTACGTGAAGCGCTGCAACTGGCTTATCAGGCAACCCGGCTTTTCACGCAGCAATCCGTAATATTCATTCACAGGAAGCGGCTGTTGAACGTAACCGCTCTGAATTCCGTCCACGCCTGAATTTGACCGCACGTTACGGTACTCAGGAGTATGATGACCAAGGCTTTGATAACCGTCGCAGTGATGGTCGAATTGCGCTGGAGTTCCGATACAACCTGTATAATGGGGGTCGTGACCAGGCTTCATTGCAACGTGCTTACGAAGAAGTGAATATAGCCAAAAATGAACGCGACAAAGCCTGCGTTGATCTACGTCAAACACTTCAGATTGCTATAAATGATGTGCGTAAACTGGATGAGCAATTGCCAGTCCTTAACCAGCACCGCATCTCCTCTGACCGTGTCAGAACCGCTTACAAGGATCAGTTCGATATCGGTGACCGCACACTGTTGGATGTACTGGATTCCGAGAATGAATATTTTCAGGCCAGCCGCGCTTACACCAACGCGGTCTATGATCGCAGTATTGCTGCCGCTCGCACACTAACAACGATGGGTGAGCTTTTACCCGCACTGGATGTTGTACGTGACGGACTTCCAACTCTGTCTGATCTGGGTGCAGAAAGCTTTACAGTTGATGCTGACAGCGCCTGTCCGGACCTGGATGTAAACAGCAGTATGGCGCAAAGCCGGGTACTGCGCTAATTGAAAGGGCTGGCTTTGCCAGGCTCTGATACCTACGGACCTGACTTTCAGGTCCGTCTTTTCACCTGAATTGAGACACTGTATGTCTGTGTTTACTGAAACCCCTGGCGGTGCATTACTAGGCTGCTTGCTTATTCTGTCACGGTTTCACGATTCTCCGGTTTCTGCTGAAACAGCTATTGCGGGTCTGCCGCTGGTCAATGGGATTCTGACACCTTCGGTTTTTGGACGTGCTGCCAAGCGTGCTGGTCTTGCCAGTCGTATCAGCAGCGCCCGACTGGATCAGCTCAATGACAATCTGCTTCCCGCTATTTTGCTATTGAACCATGACAAAGCCTGTGTCGTTAACCGAGTCGATCATGCGCAACAAACCGCTGAAGTCATCTATCCGGAACTGAGCGAAACTGTGGTTGCCGTACCGCTGAGTGAAATTCAGTCGCAGTTTTCCGGTCAGGTAATCTACGCACGACCGGAGTTCCGCTTCGATAACCGGGCACCGGAAATCAAAAAACTACGTGACCGCCACTGGTTTTGGGGTGTGATTGCGGAGAACCGCCGACTCTACCGCGATGTATTGCTGGCAGCGGTGATGATCAACTGTTTTGCTGTCGCCATGCCGCTGTTTGTCATGAATGTGTATGACCGGGTTGTCCCTAATCATGCGACCGATACCCTGTGGGTGCTCGCTGTGGGGGTGTTTGTGGTGCTGTCTGCCGACCTGGTGCTGCGTTTGATGCGTAGCTGGTTTGTGGATTTGGGTGCCAGCCGCGCCGATGTCAAACTGTCATCGGCGATTATGGAGCGGGTACTGGGTATGAAAATGGCCAATCGTCCGGCTTCCGCTGGATCCTTTGCTGCCAACATTCAGTCTTTCGAATCGGTGCGCAGCTTTATTGGTTCAATAACAGTCGTAGCACTGGTTGATCTGCCCTTTGTGCTCCTGTTTGCAACCGTGATTGCCATTATCGGCTGGCCTCTGGTACTACCCATTATTGCCGGTGCCCTGCTGGTTCTGATTTACGCTTTAAGCGCCCAGTCCAAGATGCACAGCCTGTCTGAAACCTCCATGCGTGCAGGCGCAATGCGCAACTCCACACTGATTGAAAGCCTGTCTAACCTGGAAACACTGAAAAGCTTTGGGGCTGAAAGTAAAATTCAGTCCATTTGGGAAAAAACCACCATTTTCCTGACACGTACAGCGGCACAAATGCGCCTGATCTCGGCTTCTATCACCAACGGAGCACAGTGGACACAACACAGTGTGGCGGTTGCCATTATCATCATTGGTGTGTACATGATTATTGAGGGTAACCTGACTCAGGGTGGATTGATTGCGGCTTATTTGCTGTCGTCACGTGCGATGGCCCCCATCAGCCAGGCGGCCGGATTGCTGGCTCAGTACCACCATTCGGCAACTGCCATGCAGTCTCTGAACGAAATCATGGATCGGCCAGTCGAGCGTCCGGAGAACAAAAACTGGATCAGCCGCCCCGCCCTGCAGGGTGAAATCGAGTTCA
The DNA here is from genome assembly GCF_000764495.1 of Nitrincola sp. A-D6. Taxonomy (GTDB): domain Bacteria; phylum Pseudomonadota; class Gammaproteobacteria; order Pseudomonadales; family Balneatricaceae; genus Nitrincola. The sequence continues at coordinate 66,211 of NZ_JRLB01000097.1, read as the reverse complement.
AACGTGTGTGTTTTCGCTATCCGGATGATGAGCGTCAGGCACTTACCGATGTCAGCTTTAAAATAAAAGCCGGTGAACATGTGGCTGTTCTGGGGCGCAACGGTTCGGGTAAAAGTACCCTGGAAAAGTTAATCCTGGGCCTGTATGAGCCTGAATCAGGTGCCATTCTTATTGATGGCGTGGATATCCGCCAGATTGATCCGTCAGAACTGCGTCGCCAGATAGGGTATGTACCCCAGGATGTATCCATGTTCTTTGGGACCTTGAAAGACAATATCATTACGGCTGCTCCTCAGGCGGAAGATCATCAGATTCTGCGTGCGGCGACACTGAGCGGCCTGGCGCCCTTCATTAATTCACATCCGGCTGGCTTTGATATGCAGGTAGGTGAGCGTGGTCAGTTGCTTTCAGGAGGCCAGCGCCAGTCGGTTGCTATCGCCCGCGCGCTGATTAATGATCCGCCTTTACTGCTGCTGGATGAGCCCACCGGCTCGCTGGATCATTCCAGTGAAGAAACTATTAAGCAGAACCTGTCACGCTATGCCAGAGGTAAAACTTTGCTGGTAATCACCCACCGTAATTCATTGTTGGCACTGGCTGACCGGCTACTGGTCATCGATGCGGGCAAGGTTGTTGCTGATGGTCCCAAAGCCGAGGTTATGGAAGCGCTCAAGCAGGGCCGTGTGGGGAGCGCCAACTAATGACAGCACAGAAAACAACACTGGAACAGCAGGGCTTTGACAAGGTCGGGCAAATAAGCCAGGCCGTTGGTCAGCGTGGCTCACCCATGATGGATCGCATTTTTGGCCGTTGGTTAGGCAATCCGGCCGATAAAGACTGGGTTGTTGATGCGGAATGGGGACGTATTCAGCAGGAGCCGGTACATGCCCGCCGCCTCCTGTATATCATGGCACTCGCATTGCTGGTACTGCTGATCTGGTCGGCCTACGCCCCACTGGATGAAGTCGCCCGCGGGGATGGCCGCGTTATCCCTTCGCAGCAATTACAGGTTGTGCAGTCGATGGATGGCGGTATCGTCGAAGAGATACTGGTGCGTGAAGGCCAGATCGTTAACCCCGGTGATCTGTTACTGAAAATTGACCCTACCCGTGCGGTGTCCAACCTGAGAGAAAGTCGTGCACAGTTCCTGGCCCTGCGAGCCGAAGTTATGCGGCTGCAAGCACTGATCGGCAATCTCGATGAGCCTGATTTTCCGGTTGATCTGGTATTGGAAGCGCCGGATATTGTAGCGCATGAGCGTAATACTTTTTTTAGTAACCGCGAAGAGTTGAAAGAACAGATTTCCATCTATCAGAGTCAGCTGGAACAGCGTGAGCAGGAACTGCGTGAAGCCAATGCAGCGCGTTCCCAACATGCCAGCAGCCTGTCCTTAAGCTCGCGGGAACTGCAGGTAACCCGCCCCCTGCTGCAGTCCGGCGCTGTATCGGATGTAGATATTATTCGTTTGGAGCGTGAAGTCTCCAATGCACGTGGTGAGCTGAACCGGGCAGAAGCGGTAATCAGCCGTAATCAGGCCGCAATTGAAGAAGCACAAAACAAAATTCGTGAAGTAGAACTCACCGTGCGTAACCGCTGGAATTCGCAGTTATCCGAATCACGCGCACGCCTTAATGCGCTGACCCAGGCAGAATCAGGCCTGGAAGATATAGTCAAGCAGACCGAAATTCGCGCACCCGTTCGCGGTACAGTGCAACGCCTGTTCACCAATACGGTGGGTGGTGTAGTCACACCAGGGCGCGAAGTGCTGGAAATCATTCCACTGGATGATCAACTGATCATTGAAGCGCGCATTCCTCCCAAGGATATCGCCTTTATTCGCCCCGGACAGCAGGCAATGATCAAGTTTACGGCCTATGATTTTGCTGTTTATGGTGGCCTGGATGCTGAAGTGGAGCATATTAGCGCCGATACCATTACCGATGAGCAGGATAACACCTACTACCTGGTCAGACTGCGCACCTATGAATCGGGTTTTGATAACAGTCTGACCATTATTCCGGGGATGATAACCCAGGTGGATATACTCACCGGTAAGAAAACCGTACTGGAATATCTACTAAAACCTGTTCTTAGAGCAACATCTCAGGCAATGAGTGAACGATGAACCATAAAAATCTGTTTCTAACGGACGAAGCCTTTGTCAGCCCACGCTGGCAGGCTGCCTTTCCAGATGCCCATGTACAAGCCAATATCTCGCTGCCTCCTGCAGCAGATGCTGACACACTGGTATGGATTGTGGCGGCCAGTCGCAACTGGCTGGATCTGGTGTCCTTCTATGCTCAAAGTGGTTGCAAGGTTATCGTCCTGACCCGGCTGGAAAACACCGAGGAATTGCGCAGCGCACTGGAAGCCGGCGCACGTGGCTATACTGATGCTCTCGCCAATATAGCCACGCTGCAGCAGGTAGCCCTGAGTGTAAATCAGGGCGCCATGTGGCTGCCTTCAGCATTGGTTACGCGCATGATTGGCATTCTTTCCGATGTGTTAAAGCAACAGCAAAGCACTGAGGTTGATCTGAGCATTCTCACCGAGCGAGAGAAAGAAGTGGCACAGGCGGTGGTAACCGGCGCCAGCAACAAGGAAATAGCACGTCAGCTGGATATCACTGAGCGTACCGTTAAAGCACATCTCAGCGCCATTTTTCAAAAGCTGGAAGTGCGTGATCGCATGCATCTGATGCTGGTTGTACGTGGCCACTCATAGCTACTGTGCTATATTCAGATGATAAACGTCAGGGAGTCTCAGTTGCATGTATATCAAGCGTAACAACAAGGGTAAAATTATGGGGGTCAGTGAAACTCACTCCGACGCCTTTCCTGAAGTCGCCGATGAGCATTCAGAAGAGTTCCTGAGTTACGTAAAGTGCGAAGCCTGCAAAGCCACTGTAACGGCTTCAGCACTGGAAAGCACCGACACGGAGCTGGTCAGGGTACTGGAAGATGTCATTGACCTGCTCACTCACAAAGGCCTGATTCAGTTCACTGACCTGCCCAAAGCCGCACAGCAAAAACTGCTGACACGTCAGACCTTACGTGAAAATCATCGCAGCCTTAACCTGATCAGCGATGAAGATGAAGACGACGATACGCTCAGGTTTCTTTAATCCCGGGCCCTGTATAACCATCCATACCCATCTCCTGCAATAACGGTGTCTGTGACGCCTCTTTGACGCCCTCAGCTATGACTAACAGGCCAATAGAGTGACCCAGCGTAGCCAATCCACGCAGGAAATTCTGGTTGCTGTTATTACCTTCCAGTTCACTGATAAAGGCGTTATCCACCTTAATATAATCCAGCCCCAGTTCCTGCAGGTTATTGATACGGGCAAAATCAGCCCCGGCTCTTTCCAGACCCACACGACAGCCCAGCGGCTTGATCTGGCGGCAGAACTCTCTGAACACCTGTGGATGCTGTACAACACAACGTTCACTGACTTCGAAGCAGAGCAGCTGAGCCTGTTTCGGGTTACCACTCAGTTGATCACAGAGACGGTTAACAGCAACCAGATCACTCAACGTTTCGGAGGATAAATTAATCGCCGTGTCAGGTGCATCTTGCATCTGACGCAACTGGTTCAGCACATGCGTGACCATTGCCACATCCAGCTCCGGCAACATGCCCAGACGCCGCGCCCAGGGAATAAAGTAACCAGCTGAGTGAATCTCTCCCTGCAGCTCCAGGCGCATCATGGCCTCCTGATGCAGCAAGCTGCCATCACTCGCCAACACCGGATAAGACTCAGCTCTGACACGATCCCGAAACAGCGCTTCTGTCAGCACCATACGCCACTCATCTGCTGTATGAAAACGCGTCGTATTCTGATGCGCCAGCGATATTTCGGTACAGGTGATTTCTCTTTGTTCAGCATGAGCAAGCAGTGTATCCAGCTTCATCATCAGGTCGGCGCGGCCATCACCAGGTGAGAAATAGGCAGCGGCCAGGGGGAGTTGTGGAACCGGGTCATAATTAGCCGACAGCGTTAGCAACTTATGCAGCAACACCTCGCTGATACTACTCAGGTCAAGCGCATCGGTGAGTAACAGCGCAAAGTCACTGCCATTCAGGCGTCCAACATCGGCCTGGGTAAAATTATCGGCTATATCATCGGTAAACTGCTGGATGGCTTGTGCGACATCTTTGAGCAAGGCATCCGTTTGTTTGTGGCCCAGTTTCTGATTAAGACTGGCCAGATGACACACGCGAATCAACAACACGGCATGCTGGCTGTCAGTATCGACACTGCTAAGTTTGGTATCCAGCTGACTCAGAAAATATGCACGGTTTGCCAGCCCGGTGAGTTCATCATGCTGGTTTTTGTGACGCATCTCTTCAAGGCGCTTACGCTCGCTGTCGAGCATGTGACGGATGCGTTCAGACAGAATATTCATCGCCTTGACCACACGACCGAACTCCAGGGTGCGAGGCTCTTTCGACTGGATGAAGCGCCGCCCACCTATAGCTTCGGCCTGATTAACCACATCATCCAGCGGACGTGTAATCAGCTTCAGGATCAGCGTGCCCAAACCACCCGCCACCAAGGCAACCAGCAAAAACCACACCAGCAGATCCCGGGTAGTCGCCCAAAGGGCCTGATAGGCAAAGCGCTTGTGACTTTCCACGTAGAGAGTTCCATACTGGAACCAGCCATCCTGTACCTGTGCAACACCCGGTTCTATATCCAGCGCGGCAAGGTTTTTGAACCATTCAGGTACGCCGGTAGCATCCTCGCCTTCGTATACTTTACGCTGCAGGGCCTCTCCCTGTGGATCAAGCAATTCAATACGCTGGTAATGACCCGTATCAAACTGCGCAGCAATCAGCAGCTCCAGGGTGACCGGATCTTTTTCAATCTGCGACAGTGTCAGTGCCAGGGAACCGGCATTATCAATATTTTTCAGCAACAACTGTTCTTCAAAATAGGCTTTTGCTTTGTAAGTGCTGATACTGAAGCTGCTAATGAAAGCAATTGCCATCATTAGCACCACCGCTATCCACAATTGACGTATCAGAGACATGACCATACTCCCCTTTCACAAACCTATGGCGGTGTTTTGCAGCATTCATTGAAAACTCACCCCTTCCTGCTGAATTTTATCTAATAGGTTACGCCAGCGTGACAGACGTGCTGTTGAACTGGCTGCCGGAGAGGTTGCCCCGCCGGCCCACAAACCTTCACTATTGAAACTGAACACAGGTGAGAGGTCACTGCGCTCTGATGCTGGACGAATATTCGTTATCAGGCTGTCCAGGATAATAGGTTCTGATGTCGGTGTAGCGTAATAGCCCAGAACCATGTGTGCCTGGGTGATACTACTACGCGGCCCTCCCATTCGGGCATTAACATAGATCAGCCTTAAGCGATCATCACTGATACCCGCTTGCCTCAGGCTGACATACTGAAGGATAGCGTAATCTTCACAATCTCCCAGGCCCTTCCCCAGCGTTTCCAGTGGTGAGGCCCAATAGTCTTCTACGCCATACAATCTTTGATCTGTTCGATAACGCACATACTGATGCACAAATTGGTTTACAATATCCAGCTTGTGCCGCTCGGTTTCAGCCTGTGCAGCCTGCCTGAGCATGGCTTCCCAGTTGCGTGACACCTGCGAGCGCGGTGAACCAAAACGACTGTCTATCAAACGGTGAAAGCGATCAAAATCTATGCTTGCCCGGCTAAAAAGGCCACTGCTAAGAGCCAGACTGACAAGCAGCACCGGAATAATCAGCAGTTGGTGTACCGGCCGGGCCAGTCTCTTTAGCATGAGGCTCTATCCATTATCAGGCAGAATATTGTATGGACATCTTCTGCTAGAGTACTATCGTAATAACATCACAGTATAATACAGGCTTTTGTCTAAGCGCTGAATTTCTGTAGAATAGTCGTACGATAACAAAAATCATTACACTTGGGGTGATTGAATTGAATGCTGCAACGATATCTGAGGATTCTCAGGAATCCCTCATGCCGCCAGACAGTCTGGCGTTGATGAAACAAAATGCGGCTGAAGCCGCACGCCTGATGAAGGCGCTGGGTAATGATAGCCGATTACTTATCCTGTGCTATCTGGGAAACCGTGAACTCTCGGTAACCGAGTTGAACAGCTTTCTGGACCTGAGCCAGTCAGCGCTGTCTCAACACCTTGCGCTGTTACGTCGTGATGGCCTGGTTAAAACCCGCCGTGAGTCACAGACAATTTATTACTCGCTGCAGGGTGATAAAGCCAAGCGTTTGATAGGCACCCTGCATGACATTTTCTGCCCGACACTCTGAAATGTTCGGGCAGTCAGTGCTGTAAACGCAATATTTGCCAGTCTTCTGTGGGCTCATGCAGCATCATTTTCATATCGATGACATCTTCTTCAACATTGTAACTGTTGCGGAAGCCCAGCTTCCGTGCCAGCGCCTGCATGCCTTTGTTAGACGGCAGGGTTGAGCCCATAATCATCAGAGTGCCGCGATCACGGCAGTACTGGATAATTTTCTGCATCAGAACCACTCCCAGCCCCTCTCCCTGAAGGTCATCACGTACTACCACGGAAAACTCAGCGCGGATGTTATCGGCATCCGTTACTGCTCTGGCAACACCCAGGGTTTCAAAACCACTGGCATCTTGTTTGGGTGCCGTCACGATCAAGGCCATTTCCCGGTCGTAGTCAATTTGCGTCCAGTTTGCCAACTCTTGATGGGTGGGCACGCCACGGCTATAAAAATAGCGCAGACGAATGGATTCGGGAGAAAGTTTGTTATAAAACTCCAGGTGCGCGGTTCATCTTCACCACGGATCGCTCTAAGTATCGCTGCACGGCCAGATTTTTTCAGGCGGATCTGTTCAGTCAGATGCTCCGGATAGGGAGACACAGACAGGTTGGCCGGTTCACCGAGTGAAACACTCACATCCACAGCAAGCAGACCGCGTTTATTCAGCAATAACGGATTAATTTCCAGTGCTTTGAGCTGCTTAAGCTCAACCGCCATCTGCCCCAGTTTGATCAGCAGATCACAGAGATTCTTTAAATCACGCTCAGGCCAATCACTGTTTTCAGCCACTATACCGTAAACACGTGACTGTTTAATCAGCTGTTCAGCCAACGCTGAGTTCATGGGTGGCAGCATTAACGAGCGATCAGCCAGGGTATCGGCGGTGTAGCCCCCTATGCCGAAAATAACCAGGGGACCAAATACCGGATCACGGGTAATACCCAGATTGATCTGCAGGGATTGAAAACCGCGCTTCATCTGCTGTACGGCAAATCCCATCTGCTGCTCAGGCGCATAACGCTCACTGACACGATAAGCTAACTTGGTGGTTGAGTGACGTACTTCCTGCATGGAATACAGGTCCAGCGCCAGGTCGCGCCAGCGCAGGTTGCGACTGCCATCACGCTCATAGCTGAAGGGATAGACATTACCCTGATGCAAAGCTCTGACAGCAACCGATCCACCCAACTGACTAGCGATATCAACAATTTGATCTATATCTTCGGCATAGTGGGTGTTGGAGGTGGGAATTTCGTACAGATCCAGCAAGTCACAGGCTTCCGGATGTGTCAGATAATCGCGTCCTTCATCGATAACGCTCTGAATCAGTTGCTTGGCTTTATTGCGGTTAGGCTCATTATCGATACGGTAAGGCGCCGGTGTCTGACGCATCACTTTCTGGTTACGGTGATACTCCACCATGAACATAAACGCATCAATCGCCTCTTCCGGATTTAAAAAGGTAGTTATGCCAGACGCATTGCAGCGATTGCGTGCAGCAATGGCGGATTCCCGACCCATCCAGCAGGTGAGCACATTACGCGGGGTTTTCTTGGCAATTTTGATCACCGCATCGGCGGTCTCGACGCTCGGCGCCATACGTGTGGGGGCGTGAATCGACAATACCGCATCCACATTCGGATCTTTGGTTAAACGGGTGATAACTTCAGCATAGCGCTCTGGTGTGGCATCGGCGTTAATGTCTACCGGGTTACGCCCATTCCAGTGCGCAGGCAAAAACTCGGCTAAACCAGCAACCGTTTCTTCAGTCAGCTCGGCCAGTTGGCCTTTGCGTGCTTTCAGGCGGTCGTGCGCCAGGCGTTCGGCCCCATACCGTTACACACGATCGCCAGACGTTCACCCCGCATGGGCTTCATCCGCGTGAGTGTTTCCAGCGCGTTAAAGAGCATATCTGAGGTATCAACGCGTACGACACCGGCCCGGCGCAGCGCCGCATCATAGACATCATCCTGATCAGTGATCCCTTCACACACCACTTCCTGCATGCGTCCATCGGGAATGATGCCGGATTTCAATACCAGCACCAGCTTGTTGCGCGATGCGGCCCGGAGCGCTGATATGAAATTACGTGATGGACCGATGACCCGATCCATCTGTAACAAAATCGCATGGGTAGTGGCTCACCGGCCAGGTAGTCAATAATAGAGGCAGATCAACGTCGACGCCATCGCCAGAGTCAGAAAGTGTGAAAAACCGATTTCCTGGCCATTCGCCCAGTCAATCATGGCGGTGCCGATCAACCCTGACTGGCCCACATATGCCACCCGCCCCTTGCGGATATTAACGTGGGAAAAGCTGGCATTCATTGCCGAGCCGGGAATCAACATGCCCATGCAGTCTGGCCCAAGGATACGTATTCCATAGGAGCGGGCGGCTTCACGTATCTCATCTTTGATGCTGCCCTGCCCTGTCACGCTTTCAAGCGTCAGACCACCGGTCAGAATCAACGCAGCACGCACCATATTGGCGCCCAGTTTACGTACCAGATCGGCCACACTGTCAGGTGGCGTGCAGATAATGGCAAGGTCGGGCATTTCCGGCAAACTGCTCACGCCTTCATAACAGGTTACGCCATTTACTTGCGCATAGCCTTCCTTGTTAACCGCCATGATTGGCCCTTTGAAGCCGCTGTCCAGCAGGTTACGCAGTACAATTCCCCCAAGACTGTCATGCCGTTCGGATGCACCAAACACAGCAATGGAACGTGGCTTGAAAAAACGCTTGAGGTATTTTGTAGACATAGCTTGCTTCCTTCGCCTTGAGATAGAGCGATTTCAACTTTAGTGTAAACCATTCTATCTATTTCGCACATGCAGCAAAAGGTTTAATAAGTATATTTACTGATACGATTGGATGAAGTTTGATTATTATCAACTAAACTTTATACAAGGTTAGCCAACTAAAAGGATCGTGTTTATGACAGGTATTCAAGGGGCGAATACGCCCGAGATCAAAACCACCCTGGACCGTCTGATTCATGCGATGGAAGGGCGCTACACCAAAGGCATGTCGCCAGCATCACTGCTGCTTGCGTATATGGATTGGTTAATTCATATGGGTCATTCACCAGGCAAAATGGCTGAAATGACTGAAAACATGCTGCGTAAAAAGTCAGCCTTTATGCTCTGGGCATCGCGGGCGGCCTTTGATCCGGAGATCAAGCCGTTTATCAAGCCCCTGCCGGATGATCGACGCTTTAATGATCCAGCCTGGAGCAAGTTTCCTTACAACGTCATTTCCCAGAATTTCATGCTGCACGAGCAGTGGTGGCATTATGCCACTACGAATATTCCCGGCGTTGCCAAACATCATGAAAATATGGTGACCTTTTCGGCACGCCAGTGCTGGATATGCTCTCGCCCACCAACTTTGCAGCGACCAACCCGGTTGTTGGCAACAAAACCCTGGCTACAGGTGGCATGAACCTGATGCAGGGGATGCAGAAACTCATTGAGGATATGCAGCACACCCTGCTGGAAGAGCAACCCGCTGAATCCGATCTGAAAGTAGGCCGGGATCTGGCAGTCACACCGGGTAAGGTGGTATACCGTAATCGCCTGATCGAACTGATCCAGTACACGCCCAGCACCGATAAAGTGAAAGCTGAGCCGGTACTGATCGTGCCCGCCTGGATCATGAAGTATTACATACTCGATCTTTCTCCGAGCAAATCCATGGTTAAATACCTGGTAGATCAAGGCCATACCGTATTCATGATCTCCTGGCACAACCCCACAGTCGAAGATCGCGATCTGTCGATGAAGGACTATACCCAAAAAGGCATCATGGCTGCGCTGGATGTGATCAACAAAATTGTTCCTGATCAGCAAGTTCATGCTGCAGGCTACTGCCTCGGGGGGACCTTGCTGTCGATAGTCGCGGCGGCCATGGCCCGCGATGAGGATAACCGACTGAAATCGATCTCCCTGTTCACGGCCCAGACCGACTTTACTGAAGCCGGCGAGTTGATGCTGTTTATTGATGAGAGTCAGTTGAGCTACATGGAAGACATGATGTGGGATAAGGCTACCTGGATACCAAACAGATGGCTGGGGCCTTTATGCTACTGCGCTCCTATGACTTGCTCTGGTCAAAAATGGTCAATGAATACCTGTTAGGTGATAAACAACCCAGCACCAATGAACTCATGGCCTGGAACAGCGATGCTACGCGTATGCCTTACAAGATGCATTCACAATACTTGCGCCTGCTGTTCCTCAATAATGATCTGGCCAGTGGCCGCTACATAGTCAATGACCGTCCGATCTCTTTACGCGACATACGCGCACCGGTTTTTGCCGTTGCTACCGTAACAGACCACGTTGCCCCCTGGCGCTCAGTTTATAAGATCAATGACCTGTTCAATACCGAAATCACCTTCGTATTGACCAGTGGCGGTCACAATGCCGGCATTGTCAGTGAACCTGGCCACCCACGCCGTAGCTTCCAGATTGGTTTGCAGCAGGCCGAAGACAAACACATTTCACCCGACCAATGGCTGCAACAGCATGAAAAACACCAGGCTCCTGGTGGGAACCCTGGGTGGGCTGGCTTGAATCCAAGTCATCTCCCGGACATGTCCTGCCACCCACTATCGGCAATCCCGACACGGGGATTTACCCTTTATGTGATGCACCCGGTAACTATGTGATGGAGAAATAGCTAAGCATAGGCATTTTTTTGATTTGCTATAGATTTTTTTAATTTTGAGCCGTGGAGGTTCGGCACTATATTCGCGTTAATGTAGACAAGTCGCTGTGGATGCATCTAGTCCTCACAAACTGGCGCTGCTACAGCATAGATGGGCCCTTGGGCCAATGTATTAACCTTTGCGTGAGAGCAGAACAGATGGGCACAAAAGTACGTGTCGATCAGTCTCTATCGATGAGATAGATGACTGGAGCGAACAGTTTTCTGAAGATGAGGAGATCGGCCGCAGCAGCCGCCTCAAATACAATGGTAAACGGCGCCGTCAGATCGAAGATCTGATGGAAGAACGCCGTTTAATGAAGCAAATCAGCGACGTGTTTGACGAACACGTTTAAATCGCTCGCAGAGCGAGCTCCCACAGGTGGTGCCCACCATGTTGTGGGAGCCTGGTCTGTGGGAGCCCGGTCTGTGGGAGCCCGGTCTCCGGGCGATCTGCTTTTTTGTGGGAGCCCGGTCTCCGGGCGAATCGCTCGCGGAGCGAGCTCCTACAGGCGAGCTCCTACAGGCTACGCGGCGCAAATCACGTCGCCGTGGTCTTCCTGTTCTATAAGCGCATGGTGAAGGGCTTTCACGGCATTCTCGTAGTCGCTTTCATTCACTACGCACTGCATTTCTACCTGACGCATCGACTGATGCAACGCCTGAATGCTGATTTTGGCAGTTGCCAGGGCCGATACTGTTCTCGCGAGTATGCCGGATACTTTCAGATCTGTGCCGATAGCTGAAACAATCGCCACTTTGGTCAAATCAACTTCAGCGCCCTTGTAGGCTTCACCGATCAGACGCACGGCACGATTGACCATCTTGCGTGTGCCTGAAACATAATAGGTGATACTGTTGGCATCAGAGTCGCGATTGACAATGTACAGCTTCAACTGGTGCAGCAATCTGGCCAGCTCGATATCGTAGTTACTGTCACCCAACATATCCTGATCGAAAATTTCTATCGCAAAAACATTGCGACGTCCGGCGATGATCTCGACGCAGGGCTTGGCACTACAGTAGTCATTACTGATAACCGTACCGGAATGGTCAGGTTCAAAGGCATTTTTAATACGCAATTGAATACCTTTCTGACGCAACCCTTTAGCCGCTTTCGGATGAATCGCTTCCATCCCCAGATTGGAAAGCTGGTCGGCCACATCATAGTTGGTACGCCCTATGGTGACGATTTTATCCAACCCGACCACGGCCGGATCGGCACTGCTCAGGTGATATTCCTTATGGATAACGGCTTCATGCGCTCCGGTCAGGGTGGCAATCTTGCTGAAGGTCATTTCACTGTAACCGCGATCAAAGGTACGCATAACCCTTCACTGCAATGGGCATAACCTGTGGCAATCGGCAGCTGCGAGCTTAGATCTATGTCTTTGAAATGATGCAGTATCATCTCATCAAAGCTCAGCGGATGATCCTGGTGCCAGCCAGACAAGTCGATAAAACATGCATTGACACCGGCATTGTTCAGTGCCAGTACCGAGTTAAATGCACTGTGAGTTTCGCCCAGTGATGCCAGCATCTCGCGAACCCTTAACAGATGATCCTCTAACTGAAAGTGGCCCAGAGTACAAAGCTGCTGCAGATTTTCCATGCAGCTGGCGGCATCCTCAATGCGCTCAAGAATAAAACTGTCAGCCTTGATCAGGTCATCTCCTGAAAACAGCTCGGCATTTTTGCTCAGCATGGCCGTGCGAACCTGATCCAGTGTGGCCTGCCAGGCGGTTTCGTTTTCAGCCTCGGCAAACCGCGCATACACGCCCGGCTCGCCTGTCTTCTTGTGTTCCAGCAACAGGTTGGTAATACCACCGTAGGCTGAAACCACGAAGATTCTATTATAAAGTGCAGCGCCCTGACGCTTACCAATTAAAATGGTATCCATCAGTTCGTTGAAGCGGCTCATTGACGTGCCGCCGATTTTTTCAACTGTGTGCATTGTGACTCCTGTCCGGATCGTTTTTACTCGCTCAGCGGGTAAACGCCGTTTTCGTCATGAACCTCTTTACCGCTGAGGGGCGGGTTAAACACGCAGGCCATGACCATGTCTTCTGATGTTGCACGCAACAGGTGTTCATCGTGCTTATCCAGGATGTAGAGCGTACCTGGCTCAATCGGATACACCTTGCCATCGGCCAGGGTTTCCACTTCACCGTAACCACTCATGCAGTACACGGATTCCAGGTGGTTCTGATACCAGATATGCGTTTCTGTGCCTTTAAAGATGGTGGTGATATGGAAGGAGAATCCCATCTTGTCATCTTTAAGCAGCATTCTGACGCTTTTCCAGGTTTCTGCTTTCACGCAACGTTCTGATGCTTCACACTCTTTTAATGTACGTACTATCACGATGTATTCCTTACTTTCTGATGATTAAGAGGCTTTGCTGTTTTTTTCAGCCAGTGCCTGAGCAAATGATTCATCCAATACGCGCAGACCAAACTCAATCTGTTTATCCGTAATGACCAGGGGTACCAGGCATTTTACCACCTGTGAGTGGGCACCACTGGTTTCAATGATCAGACCCTTTTCAAAAGCAATACTGGTCACTCGATCAGCTAACTCACCATTCGGGCACTCAATACCACTCATCAGGCCACGGCCTTTCAGAATCATACTACCTTTGCCATGTTTGTTAATCAGAGATCCCAGGCCTGCACGCAGTTTTTCAGCCTTGCGACGCACTTCGGCAGCGAAAGTGTCATCTTTCCAGAAGGTTTTAAAAGCTGTAGCGGCTGTAACAAAAGCATGGTTATTACCACGGAAGGTACCGTTATGCTCGCCAGGTGACCACTGGTCCAGCTCTTCACGGAAGATCGTCAGGGCGAAAGGCAGACCGTAACCACTAAGCGATTTGGACAGGGTAATAATATCCGGCTTGATACCGACTTTTTCAAAACTGAAGAAGTAGCCTGAACGACCACAACCAGACTGGATATCGTCGACAATCAACAGCATGTCATGCTTACGGCAGACTTTTTCCAGATTACGCAACCACTCGAAGGAAGCCGCATTCAATCCGCCCTCCCCCTGTATGGTTTCAACAACAACAGCGGCTGGATGATCAACACCACTGCTGGGATCAGACAGAACTTTATCCAGGTACTCAGTGGTATCAACACCCTCACCCAGGTAGCCATCGAATGGCATGCGGGTTACATCAGAGAGGCTTGATCCCATACCACCACGGTGGTGTTCGTTACCTGTGCAAGCTAGTGCACCGCCAGTTACCCCATGAAAACCATTGGTAAAAGATACGATTTCACTACGTCCGGTCACTTTACGTGCCAGCTTTAGTGCTGCTTCGACGGCGTTCGTACCCGTCGGGCCGGTAAACTGCACGCGGAATTTATCCATGCCTCGCGGCTTGAGGATAAGCTCATGAAAAGTTTCCAGAAATTCCCGCTTGGCAGCTGTGTACATATCCAGACCATGGGTAATACCATCTGCCAACACATAATCCACCAGTGCTTTTTGCAGCGCTGGATGGTTGTGCCCGTAGTTCAGTGTGCCGGCACCTGCCAGAAAGTCGATATATTCCTTACCGTCTTCGGTGAACAGTGACGCACCTTTGGCTTTGTTAAATACGACTGGGAATGAACGTGAATAGGTACGTACATCTGATTCAACCTGTTCAAAAATCTTCATGATGTCTCCTTGCTATTAATTAGTTTCTTCGTTTGGCAACCAGGCTTAAGCCTGTGGTTGACCTATCGGACCGCCACGCCACAACACTTCATCATCGTGTTGGCCGGCAAAATGTTCTTTACGACTGAACAGCACTGTCTTCTGCAGTGGTGCTTTCAGGTCGCTGTACACCCGGCTGAATAAGGCTTCAGATGCCGCATTACCCGGTGTAATTGTGGTTTCAATGTAAGCAATAGACTGCTCTGCCCTGCAGCGCTCAATCAACGCCGTTAACATCCGCTGTGCCAGTTTCTGGCCACGACAGGTCGGGTCGACAGCCACTTGCCAGACAAACAGTGCATCTGGCCGTGAAGGCGGAATATAGCCGGAAATAAATCCAACCAATGCGCCATCTGCATCCTCAACGGCAATAGAGGTATCTGCAAAATGTGTACATTGCAGCAAGTTGCAGTAAGTGGAGTTAGTGTCCAAAGGTGGGCAACGACTAATCAGGCATTGAGCGGCTGACCATCTGTTGCTACGGGTTTTCTAAAGTGTTTCGTGTCGCTTTCCATAGTGTCCTTTATATTTAGCTTTACTATGGATCTATTATAAAACACATCGACAGATTGTTTCAACCCCAGCATAAAAACAGCCTATCTAAGCTAATATCTGGCGAAATGAGCGCATTTTTGCATCTAAACCCTAAATAATATATCGTATTGCATTACAATATAATTAATGAGGGTGATTACTATCAACTTGCATTACCTTTATGAAAGCGATACAAAGAGCGGCTTTTATGACAGCAACCCTAAAGAGCTGGAAACACTTATGCAGAAAAGTCAGGATGTATTGGTGCTGCTGCGCCAGATTATCCGTGCTGCTGAGCTTCACGATAAGCAATTAAGCCGCGACACAGGCCTGACCATGCCGCAACTTATGTCTATGCAGACACTGCGCATGCAGGGTCCAATGACAGTGGGCGCTCTGGCAAAAGAGATGAACCTGACCCAGGCAACGGTTACCAGCATTCTTGACCGACTGGAAAAGAAGCACCAGGTCACCCGGGTTCGCAGCCAGGAAGACAAACGCAAAGTACTGGTCTACCCGACCGACGAAGCACTAGTACTACTGGAATCAGCACCCGCGACACTGCAGGACAGACTGGTGCAGGAGTTTGAGCTGATGCGGGAGTGGGAACAATCGATGGTGATCTCGTCATTAGAGCGCATTGCCACCATGCTCGGCGCGCACACCATTGATGCGGCACCTATGCTGGATGTGGGTGCGTTGGATCGGTAGTCGACGGCTTAGCTATTACCCTGAACATATTTGATCTGTTAAACTGAGCGATTAATCACCTTCCAAGCTTAGTTTATCTGGGGCAATATTTGTCATGAGTAAATTCTGGAGCCCGGCCATCCGCTCCCTGGTACCTTATACGCCGGGTGAGCAGCCTAAAGTGCTTGATCTGATCAAGCTCAATACCAATGAAAACCCCTACCCTCCAGCACCTGGCGTGACGCAAGTGCTGCACGATTTTCCAACCGACAGGCTGCGCCTGTACCCCGATCCCGATGCCAGCAAGCTGAAAACAGCACTGGCTGAGTACCACGGCCTGGAAAGTGAGCAGATTTTTCTGGGCAATGGCTCCGATGAAGTTCTGCCTTAGCCTTTATGGCGTTTTTTCGTCACAACAAACCCCTGCTGATGCCAGAAACCACCTACAGTTTTTATGAAGTCTATTGCGATCTATTACAGATTGAGCCGGAAAAAATTCCGCTGGATAGCGAGTTCCGCATCAATCTCGAAGATTATGATCGTGAAAATGGCGGGATCATTTTTGCCAATCCCAATGCACCTACAGGTATCGCCCTGCCACTCAACCGCATTGAGCAGTTATTACAACGTCATCCGGATAGCCTGGTACTGGTTGATGAGGCCTATGTGGATTTTGGCGCAGAAACTGCTATCGGCCTGATTGCACGCTACCCTAACCTGTTGGTAACACATACTTTTTCCAAGGCACGTTCACTGGCTGGCATGCGTGTCGGCGCTGCATTTGGACATCCCGACCTGATCGCCGGACTGGAGCGGGTTAAAAACAGCTTTAATTCTTACCCACTGGATATGCTCGCCATTGAAACAGCCACGGCATCTATTGCCGATGATGTCTATTTCAAAAAAGTTTGCAAACGCATCATGCACACCCGTGAACACACCACGGCGGCATTGACTGGCAAAGGATTCAAAGTGCTACCATCAGCAACCAACTTTATTTTTGTCACCCATCCGGAACGGGATGCTTTGGAGATGATGCAAGCCTTGAGAGCTGAGAAAATCCTGGTGCGGCACTTCACCCGGCCAGGGATTAATCAGTTTTTACGTATCAGTATAGGTACTGATGCAGAGATGGCGCAGCTTATCGATAAGCTGTAGGAGCTCTATTCTGTAGGAGCTCACTCTGTGAGCGATTGCTTTATTCGCCCGGGGACCGGGCTCCTACAGGATCTACCCTGTGGGAGCTCACTCTGTGAGCGATAAACCTTTCGCCCGCTGAGCGGGCTCCCACAGGGAATATTAGAAGGATTCGCCTTCTACGCGGTTACCGCCGCTCTGGCGCGCTACGGCGAGGTTTTCCATCACCCGGCGAAGCATATCTTCAGACGAGTCTTCGATACCTGCCAGTGTTGCAACACCCACACTCACTGTACAACTGATATTGCCAGATGCGAAGGGAAGCTCCAGGTCATGTGCCAGCCTGCGCACACGCTCTCCTGCCAGCACAGCCTGATCATGATTGGTTTCAGGTAGAAAAAGCACCAGTTGGTCATCACTGAAACGGGCCAGAAAATCGGCCGTACGCTTCATTCTGTGCAACTCAGTAACTATATGCCGAAGCAGTTGATCGCCGCCATCCCAACTATGCTCATCGTTAATACCACTGAAGTCATCTATATCAATCAGTAACATACTGCAAATACCGTCATATCGCTGTGCCTGAGCTATGTTCTGCTCCAGCACCGGCATCAATGCGCGACGGTTGTAGGCGCCAGTCAGTGGATCACGCTGAGCTTGACTGGTGATACGACGTTCAAGTTTTTTACGATCATTAATATTACGCAAGGACCAGATGAGTCTATCATCGTCTGTAACAATCATCCGGCTATGAAACCAGATCACCTCTTTTAGCCCCAGTGCCTTAAAGGCATGCTGATGATCCGGACGGAAAACCAGCTCAGTTTTCACTACCTGATTCTGCTCGTGAGCTGTTCTGATGTAACCACGCAACAGCGTCAGAAAGTCTTGTGGGAAAAGATCTTCCAGTGTTTCTCCAGGCAATTCACTGACTAACAACCAGTCTTCATCGCCTGGACTCACAACAGTGACTGTTTCATCTTCAATTACAAATACCAGATCAGACGTCAGTGCCAATAAGGCATTAAATGAGTCTGTCACTTGTTTCTGTTCCTCAGACATAACACACTCTCTCAGGTAGTGATATTCGACAGAAAATTACTGCACCCGACCCACCAACACTTCTACAGCACTTCGTAGCTGCTCGTCTGTGCAGTTAAAGCAAGTCCCTTTTGGCGGCATAGCGCCTTTACCGGATATAACCGTCTGGGTCATGGCTTCAATACCAGTGGCAATTCGTGGCGCCCAATTTGCGGCATCTCCAAGTTTTGGAGCCCCCGCTAAGCCTGCATCATGGCAAGCTTGACAGTGACGGTCAACAATACCTTCAATTTCAGCGTCAGCCATTACAGCGCTGCTGCCGAGAAGCAAAGCAAGAGAAAGGGGGGCAATTATTGTTTTCATAGGAATATCCTGACAGGTTGAAATGTTTTAGCAAAAGGATAAACCAGACAGGGCAACAAATCGATAGCGACGGGCCACTCAGTCGGAATATTTCACTTGGGTCAGAATAGCAGATAGAAATGAACAAAAGCTGAAGCAGAGGTCTTCGCCCTGTAGGAGCTCGCTCTGCGAGCGAAGAGGTTGTTCGCCCGGAGACCGGGCTCCTACAAGAGAATACCTCCCCTGTAGGAGCTCGCTCTGCGAGCGAAGGTTTTTTTCGCCCGGGGACCGGGCTCCCACAGAGCGGGCTCCTACATTATTAGGCGCTTAGTTCAAGCAGGAGCTTGTTTAAGCGTGCAATGTAAGCGGTTGGATCATCCAGCTGTCCACCGGCTGCCAGGTCGGCCTGATCAAACAACACCAGTGCCAGGTCAGCAAAACGTGCTTCGTCGGGTTCCTGATCCAGCTTGGTGATGAGCGGATGCTCTGGATTGAGCTCGAAGATCGGCTTGTTTTCCGGTACGGGTTGACCGGCAGCTTCCATGATGCGGCGCATCTGTGCACCCATATCGTAGTCACCCAGTACCAGACAGGCCGGTGAGTCTGTCAGACGGTGGGTAACACGGATATCGGATACTCTGGCGTCCAGTACCGGTTTGAGCCGTTCCAACAGCCCTTCCAATACTTTAGCGCTTTCTTCCTGCTGCTGCTTCTCTTCTTCGGTTTCCACTTCGCCCAGATTCAACTCGCCCTTGGTGACATCCTGGAAGGATTTACCATCAAAGTCGAACAACTGGCTCATCATCCATTCATCTATACGGTCTGTCAGCAACAGCACTTCGATCCCTTTCTTGCGGAAGATTTCCAGGTGCGGGCTGTTTTTGGCGGTGTTGTAGTTGTCGGCCACCACGTAGAAAATCTTCTCCTGACCTTCTTTCATGCGCGACACGTAATCTTCAAACCCTACGCTTTGCTCGGCATTACCGGTATGGGTAGACGCAAAACGCAACAGCTTAAGAATTTTGTCACGGTTGGCGTAATCTTCTGCAGGCCCCTCTTTGATCACCTGACCGAACTCTTTCCAGAAGCTGGCATACTTTTCAGCATCATTTTTGGCCAGTTTGCTGAGCATATCCAGCACACGTTTGGTCAATGCACTGCGCAGTTTGTCGACATTCGGATCTTTCTGCAGTATTTCGCGGGATACGTTCAGCGACAGATTATTGCTGTCAACTACACCCTTGATGAAACGCAAGTAGAGTGGCAGGAACTGGTCAGCCTGATCCATAATGAACACACGCTGCACGTATAACTTCAGGCCACGCGGCGCTTCACGGTTCCACAGGTCAAATGGTGCATGGCCAGGCAGATACAACAAGCTGGTGTATTCCAGGTTACCTTCGACCTTATTGTGTGACCAGGTCAAGGGCTCAGCAAAGTCATGGGAAATATGCTTGTAGAACTCTTGATACTCTGCGTCGTTCAGATCACTTTTACTGCGTGTCCAGAGGGCGGTTGCACTGTTCACAGACTCAAACTCAGGTGCTTTAACCTCAGCAGATTCTTCGCCTTCTTCAGGCTCCACCGCTTCTTTTTCCATCAACACCGGGAAAGCGATATGGTCAGAATACTTGCGCACCAGGCTACGCAAGCGATAGCCATCCGCGAATTCAGATTCAGCGTCTTTCAGGTGCAACACAATGCGTGTACCACGTCCGGCTTTTTCAGTCGGCTCAATAGTAAAATCACCCTCACCTCGTGATGACCAATGCACAGCGTCAGTCACAGCGGCGCCCGCACGACGGGAAAACACATCCACCTGATCCGCAACGATAAACGAGGAATAAAAACCGACACCAAACTGGCCAATCAGCTGACTGTCTTTGGATTGATCACCGGTCAGGTGTGAGAGGAAACTGGCGGTACCGGATTTAGCAATTGTGCCAGATGCTCAATCACTTCTTCGCGGTTCATACCAATACCATTGTCTTCAATGGTAACGGTTTTTGCATCTTTGTCGAAGCTGACCCGAACTTTCAAGTCGGAGTCGCCTTCGTAAAGATCAGCATTCTCCAGGGCTTCAAAACGCAGTTTTTCGGCTGCATCAGAGGCGTTGGAGATCAACTCACGCAAGAAAATTTCTTTATTGGAGTAAAGCGAATGCACCATCAAGTGCAGGAGTTGCTTAACCTCGGTCTGAAAACCAAGTGTTTCTTTCTGGGTTTCTGTACTCATTTGTACCTCAGACTCACGTTTGACGAAAAATCATCAAGCTGAATGCCTTCACACTGGCTGAGATATAGGGGCAATTTTCAGAGTTTCAAGTTATTTTGTGCCATTATCGATGTTAGAGATCACCGGACGGTTCAACTCAGAGCTCATCATCAGGTTGTCAGGGTGGAAGAACGGAATTCGCGACGGTAAAGCACAAACACAATCACGGCACTCAACACCATGAATAACCAGGGATTAATAATCCAACTGAGTATGGCAATGCTGAAATAGTAGGAACGTAAACCCAGGTTAAAACTATTTGCGGCCATGGATGTCATTTTGGCTACACGTGCGGCGTGTGCCTCCATCTCAAGCTCACCCAACCCTTCTTCGGGTGCAGGTGCCCCGCCGACCATGACCGAGGCAAAGCCATACTGACGTAAACTCCAGGTAAACTTGAAGAAGGCATAGACAAACAACAGCAACATCACCAACAGTTTCAACTCCCACTCCTTGCGGGTCGCAGCCATGGCAAAAGGGAGATCTTCAATAAGGTTGATCACCTGCTCTGTCGAACTCATAACCGTCAGAATACCGGCCATCACCAGAATGGTGGTGCTGGCAAAAAATGAAACACTGCGTTCAAGGTTGGAGATGGCGGTGGTATCGGCGATGCGATTGTCGCGTGTCAGCATGCGCCGCATCCACTCGGTACGGTAGATATGCATGACACTCGCCAGACAGGGTGTAGAGTAGCTTTTCACTCGGGCATAGGCCATATAGCCATTAAAACAGACCAAAAACCAGACCAGCGCCAAAATGTTAAGCCAGTTTTCCAGAAAAAAAGTCTGCTGATAGTACATGCCCATGTCCCGCGCCGTGGTTAACCTTAAGTCTAATGGATCGTTCAGGGCAACTCTAGCGCAAGTGGCTGTATTTATCGACTTTCTTAATCAGGAAGAGCAGCTCAGGCAGATAGACCCTGCCCAATCCGGTGGTGAATCCAGAAAACGCTCGGCTTGAGTATGTAACTCGCAAGGATGACGCAAGATTGGCAGCAACTGATTCACCAGCCGGTAATCACCCTGGGTAGCTTCACGTATAGCCTCCTCCGCCATGTAGTTACGCAGCAGATAATAGGGATTAACCGATCGCATCTGCTGGTGTCGGATGGGCCCACTGGCAGGTTCCAGCTGTACGCGTTGCTGATAGGCCTGAAACCACTGAGACCAGGCCGGCGTATCCGTATGGGTAAACGCCTGTAACTTTTCGGCATTAAGTTGATCTACTGATAACTCTGTCAGGGCGCTCAAAAAACGCGTAATGTCGATCTTCTGCTGCTCAAACAACTGCCAGAGTTGGCTAACCAGCTCTGAATCACCAGCCTGCTCGGTTTGCAGGCCAAGGCGGGCTTTTTGACGACGCATCTGGTGAAAGGTCACCCGTTCCATAAAGCCTTCCAGGGCTGCTTCCAGAGCCTCTCTGGGGATCAGTGGCAGAAGGGCCTGAGCCAGGCAGGCCAGATTCCAATGCACAATCGCTGGCTGCCGAAAGAAGGCATAACGTCCGCCATCATCATTATTGTTGGCCACATGATCCGGATCGTAGCTATCCAGGAAAGTATAAGGTCCATAATCAAAGGTTTCACCGAGAATCGACATATTGTCGGTATTCAACACACCATGTACAAAACCGTAGGCTTGCCAGAGTGCCACCATCCGGCTGTACGCTCCATGATTTCTGCAAACATGGCCAGATAGGTTGATCGGCTTCCACGCACTCGGGGTAAAAACGTCTCAGACAGTAGTCGGCAAGCTGTTTGAGCTCATCGTGACGACGGCTGTAATACAGCCATTCAAAATGCCCAAAACGAATATGACAGGGGGTCACACGTAACAGTGTGGCACAAGGCTCCATACCCAGCCGGGGGGTATACTCTTCGCTACCGACCAGACACAGTGCTTCGGTTGAGGGAATACCCAGTCCATACATGGCTTCACTGACCAGGTATTCACGAATACTGGAGCGTAACACCGCACGACCATCACCAAAACGTGAGTAGGCCGTTTGTCCTGAGCCTTTCAGATGCAAGTCCCAACGCTGGCCCTTATTGTTTACCACTTCACCCAGTAGCAACCCGCGACCATCACCCAGATCCGGATTGTAATGACCAAACTGATGCCCGGTGTATTTCATCGCCAGGGGTTCGGCGCCAGGCAGGACTTTTTCTCCGCCAAAGAAACTGGCCAGGTCTTGCGGATGCGTCTGACAAGGGTCCAGATCGAGGTAGGCCGCTACACGTGGATTAAAGCTGATTAAGTGAGCGTTTTTTAATGCCTTGGGCTCTGTGCGCTGAAACCAGTGCGAGGGAAGACCCGCATAAGTGTTATCAAAATTAAGTGTGAGAAGTGTGCGCATTCCAACCATGTCGATCTCCCTTTTTACCTGTCGCTTTGGCTATACCATACCATTTTAGTCAACTTTTTTCATCCGTTTGATTAAATTAAGGTATAGCTACAATTCAGCCTGACCAGGGTGTATATTTCCTGCATACTTTTTTAGGACAGGTTTATGTGGTTTGATTTAACAGCATTAATATGGATGACCCTACTGGCCGTAGTTGCACTGTTGTGGTGGCAGAATCTCAAAGTGCGTGAGTTGGCACTGAAGCAGGTTAAACACTATTGCAACCGAGAGGCTTTGCAGTTGCTGGATCAGAGTGTCGCTCTACGCGGATTATCAATAACCCGTAGCCCCCAGAGTGGCCAGTTAAGCCTGAAACGACGCTATGCCTTCGAGTTCACCAGTACCGGAGATGAACGCTATCAGGGTTATATAGAGCTGCTTGGTGCAAGGTTGTTGCGTATTGAAGTTGATGCCCACAGGATACCCTAAACCGGCAACAGTCTACATGACGCAGTTTCGCCCGGTGGCTTTCGCCTGATACAAACGACAATCCGCTTCCTGAATCACATCCTGTATGGCGTGCTTATCAATATAGCGATACTGATCAGGTGTTATTTCCACTACGCCAAAACTGGCTGCTAATGCCAGTTCCTCGTCTTCAAAACTAAATGGCACCTGCTGCAAGGATGCCCGAAGACTTTCAGCCCGGTTATAAGCTTGCTGATAACTGGTTGATGGCAATACAATCAGAAACTCTTCTCCCCCAAAGCGAAAGATCAGATCCGAGCGTCTGAACTGTTCGACCATACGCTGTGCAAAGAACTTCAGTGCCGCATCTCCGGCAAGATGTCCATTATCGTCATTGAGTAATTTAAAGTGATCCAGATCACACATTATTACGCAGAAAGGTGTTTCAGTGGCTTTAGATATTTCCATCTGATTGATCAATACCTTATCCATTGAGCGGCGTGATAACAGACCTGTCAGGGGATCTTTATTAAAGGTACTGACCAGTATCATATTGTTGATCAGTGATATTTCACTCCCCAGATCCAGGGACAAAAATTCAGTACGTTTGATCAATCCATGCATGCGCAGATTATTGCGCACTGGCTTGAATTCTCTGGCTATAGCTGCCGTCGTGTTATGTAGTTTACAATGCAGCTGTTCGATATGTTTACGATGACTAGTATCTCGAATGATCTCCTGGGCATCCCCATACAACCATTGACCGAATGCGCAAATTAGCGGATTTCCTTCAGGCAACAACTCGGGATTATTGCTCAACACGGCTTTGACCACGTCTTGCATCCAGAGTAAGTGGGCCTCGAAATGCACCAGCAGGTTTTTCTCACTCAAAGCATTAATATGCTGAATACGCAGGTGATTGCGCCTTTCAAGATCTTTAAGGTAGTGCTGTATATGCAGATTGGCAAGGGTATCTTCGAGCTGATTAAATCCATCCTGTGTATACTCCACTGCAGCCATGTCTCCCTTGGCTACGGCCTCATTGATCGCCTTGGATCTAAGCGTTGCAAGTTCATGAGTCACCAGCGTAAACGGAATCTTCTGCTCCGATATAGCGAACGCCAGCTGTTCAATATCCGGACTTTGAAAATCCTGGCCTAGCAGTTCTTCTATTTGGCGTGACAACGCCCGAATAGATTTATACTGCGAATACTCGACTGCTACGATAAGGCTTTTACGGTAGGGTACATCCACTGCTATTTAATCCCAAAATGCGAAAAACGGGTGATTATAAAGCTACTGTGAAGACTATAAATGATATAAATCAATATCTGTACAAAAAAACGCTCAACCAAGACAAAAAAAAGGTAGCCAATTGGCTACCTTTTTTAAAACCCCAGAGTAAGGGTTACTTGGTTGGCCAGCCTGTCAGTTCAGACAGTGCTTTGCCTATCTCAGCCAGCGAGCGAACCGTTTTAACACCGGCATCTTCCAATGCGGCAAACTTCTCGGCTGCTGTACCTTTACCACCAGAGATGATCGCACCGGCATGGCCCATACGCTTACCTGCAGGTGCAGTTACACCGGCAATGTAAGATACCACTGGTTTGGTCACATTGGCTTTGATGTAAGCCGCGGCTTCTTCTTCAGCTGAACCACCGATTTCACCGATCATAACGATCGCCTCAGTCTGTGGATCATTCTGGAAGAGTTCCAGAATATCGATGAAGTTAGAACCCGGAATTGGGTCACCACCGATACCGACACAAGTAGACTGGCCAAAACCAGCATCTGTAGTCTGCTTAACCGCTTCATAAGTCAGTGTACCGGAACGTGATACGATACCGACTTTACCTGGCAGGTGAATGTGACCTGGCATAATACCGATCTTGCACTCGCCCGGGGTGATAACACCTGGACAGTTAGGACCGATCAGACGCACACCCAGTTCATCACATTTGACTTTACACTGCAGCATATCCAGTGTCGGAATGCCTTCAGTGATACAAATGATCAGCTTGATGCCGCTGTTAGCCGCTTCAAGGATAGAATCCTTACAGAAAGCCGCAGGTACGTAGATTACAGAGGCTTCAGCACCGGTAGCTTCTACAGCTTCAGCAACCGTATTGAATACTGGCAGACCCAGATGTTCAGTACCGCCTTTGCCCGGCGTAACACCACCGACCATATTAGTACCGTAAGCAATCGCTTGCTCAGAATGGAAGGTACCCTGGCCACCAGTGAATCCCTGACAGATTACTTTGGTGTCTTTATTGATAAGAATTGCCATGATTATTTACCCTCCGCTGCTTTAACGACCTGCACTGCTGCATCAGTCAAACTGGTGGCTGCAATGATATCCAGACCGGATTCAGCCAAACGCTGGGCACCCAGCTCGGCATTGTTACCTTCCAGACGTACAACGACTGGAACTTCAACACCAACTTCTTTCACAGCACCGATGATACCGTCAGCAATCAGGTCACAACGTACAATACCGCCGAAGATGTTAACCAGAACCGCTTTTACACTGCTATCAGACAGGATAATTTTGAAGGCTTCGGTCACACGCTCTTTAGTTGCACCACCGCCAACGTCGAGGAAGTTTGCAGGTTGACCACCGTGCAGTTTAACGATATCCATGGTACCCATAGCCAGACCAGCACCATTGACCATGCAACCGATATTCCCTTCCAGGCAACGTAGTTCAGTTCCCACTGAGCTGCATGCGCTTCGCGCTCATCATCCTGTGACGGATCATGCATCGCCTGAATATCTTTATGACGATAAATCGCATTGCTGTCGATAACGATTTTGGCGTCCAGACAGTGCAGATTACCGGCATCAGTAATAACCAGCGGGTTGATTTCCAGCAATGCCAGATCTTTTTCTTCAAACATTTTCGCCAGACCCATAAAGATCTGTACAAACTGTTTGATCTGATCGCCCTGCAAACCCAGTTTGAATGCCAGTTCACGGCCCTGGTATGGCTGTGCACCAGTCATAGGATCGATAGTCGCTTTGAGGATTTTTTCAGGTGTTTCGTGCGCAACTTTTTCGATCTCAACACCACCTTCGGTAGAGGCCATGAAAACGATGCGACGGGTAGAACGGTCAACAACTGCACCCAGATAGAGTTCGTTGGCGATATCGGTGCAAGTTTCTACCAAAATTTTAGTAACAGGCTGACCACTGGCATCTGTCTGGTAAGTTACCAGACGCTGGCCCAGCCATTTTTCAGCGAAAGCTGCGGCATCCGCAGGAGACTCTACCAGCTTAACACCGCCAGCTTTACC
This sequence comes from Nitrincola sp. A-D6, assembly GCF_000764495.1. Taxonomy (GTDB): domain Bacteria; phylum Pseudomonadota; class Gammaproteobacteria; order Pseudomonadales; family Balneatricaceae; genus Nitrincola. The sequence continues at coordinate 39,391 of NZ_JRLB01000097.1, read as the reverse complement.
ACGTCCGCCTGCGTGAACCTGGGCTTTTACAACCCATTTGTCACCACCGATTTTTTCTGCTGCTGCGGCTGCGTCTTCCGGCGTATCTACCGCGAAGCTTGGGAAACCGGCAGACCATATTGAGCAAACAGTTGTTTGCCTTGGTATTCATGAAGGTTCATGTTCTGATCCGTTGAATTATCGATTAAACATGTACAGCACAGGGCTGTTAACCGCTGACTGCACCTTGTGTGAACTACACGCGCAGTGAAGCAGGCTTGTGGCCTGTCACTGCACAGCAATCCTTCAGGTTAGCGCTTTTTACGGTTGGCTACATGGATAGCATGGTTATCCACAGCCAGTGCGGCTTCATGAACCGCTTCACTCACTGTTGGGTGAGCGAATACTGTCATCTGCAGATCTTCTGCAGTTGAACAGAATTCCATCGCAATCACCGCTTGCGCGATAAGTTCTGAGGCAATACCACCAACGATATGTACACCCAGAATGCGATCGGTTTTTTCGTCAGCAATCATTTTGACGAAACCTTCAGTGGCATTGGCAGCCATTGCACGGCCTGACGCCGCAAACGGGAACTTGCCAACTTTGATCGCTACACCTTCGTTCTTCAGCTCTTGCTCGGTTTTACCGACCCAGGCCAGTTCAGGGAAAGTGTAGATGATGTTCGGTACACAGTCGTAGTTCAGCTGTGCTTTATGGCCAGCGATGATATCCACAACCATGATGCCTTCTTCAGACGCTTTGTGCGCCAGCATCGGACCACGGACAATATCACCAATCGCATAGACGCCTGGTGCATTGGTACGGCACTGCTCATCAACGAAGATGAAGCCACGCTCGTCCAGTTTGACGCCAGTATCATCAGAGACCAGGCCCTGAGTCAGTGGACGACGACCCACAGCAACAATCAGCTTGTCAACCACCAGTTCCTGCTCGCCATTAGCATCCGTGTACTTAACAGTCACTTCTTTGCCTTTGACTTCAGTTCCGGTACAGCGCGCGCCCAGCTTGATATCCAGACCCTGTTTGGTCATCTGCTTGTGGGCTTCTTTGCCAACGTCCTGATCAGCCAGGGCCAGGAAAGAATCCATCGCTTCCAGTACGGTGACTTCGGAGCCACAACGTGCCCAGATGGAGCCCATTTCCAGACCGATAACACCGGCACCGATAATACCCAAACGTTTAGCACTTCATCGATATCCAGCGCACCGGCATTATCCAGAATCAAACCTTCTGTAAGCGGTGCAGGTGGAATTTCGACCGGTACAGAACCGGAAGCAGGATGACATTCTCGGCTTCGTGCAGGCTGACAGAACCATCATTGGCAGTCACTTCAACCTGTTTATTGGCCAGCAACTTGCCTTTACCCTGTAGTAAGGTAACACCATTGGCTTTGAACAAGCCGGCGATACCACCGGTCAGGTTTTTTACGATCTGGTTTTTACGCGCCACCATCTGCTTGGTGTCCATATGCACGTTATCAACCATGATGCCCTGTGCAGCAAAGCCATGCTGTGCTTCATGCATCTTGTGCGTTGTTTCCAGCAGAGCTTTGGAAGGAATACAACCTACGTTTAGACAGGTACCGCCTAAAACCGGTGCGCCCTTGCCATCAACCCATTTTTCCACACAAGCCGTTTTCAGGCCCAGTTGAGCGGCACGGATAGCGGCGACATAACCGCCAGGACCGGAACCAATTATAATTACATCAAACTTATCAGACATTAATCTATCCTGTTTTCAGTTGAGTGACTATCCGCGTACTTAGACTTCAAGCAGCAAACGCGCAGGATCTTCCAGTAAATCTTTTATCGTAACCAGGAATTGTACCGCTTCCTTACCATCAATCATACGGTGGTCGTAGGACAGGGCCAGGTACATCATGGGCAGGATAACCACCTGACCATTGACAGCCATAGGGCGTTCCTGAATTTTGTGCATACCCAAAATTGCAGTCTGCGGTGGGTTCAGAATCGGGGTAGACATGAGTGAACCGAACACACCACCGTTGGTGATAGTGAAGGTTCCGCCCTGCATGTCATCCATACCCAGCTTGCCATCACGTCCACGCCGGCCAAAATCAGCAATGGTAGCTTCCACATCAGCCAGGCTCATGCTGTCAGTATCACGCAGTACCGGTACCATCAAGCCACGTTCAGTAGACACGGCCACACCGATATCCTGGTAACCATGATAAACCATATCACTGCCATCGAGTGACGCATTGACACCCGGGAAGCGTTTCAAGGCTTCGGTAGTGGCCTTGACAAAGAAGGACATGAAGCCCAGACGCGTGCCATTATGGGTTTTTTCAAACAGGTCTTTGTACTGTTTACGCAATTCCATGACCGGCTTCATGTTGACTTCATTGTAGGTAGTCAACATGGCTGCATTTTGCTGTGCTTCAACCAGGCGCTTGGCAATGGTGGCACGCAGACGTGTCATGGGAACACGTTTTTCAACACGCTCACCCGCTGGAATATTTAAAGCAGGAGCTGGTGCAGCAGCGGCTTTAGGTGCGGCAGCTGGTGCAGCAGTGCGATTGCTCAGATAAGACTGGACATCTTCTTTGGTGATGCCACCGTTTTTACCTGTACCTTGATTTGTGTGGCATCCAGATTATTTTCATCAATCAGTTTGCGTGCCGCCGGGCCGACTTTTTCTGCATCAGTAGTTGATGTATCGGCACTTGCCTGAGAATCTGCACTTGCTGCAGGGGCTTCTGATGCTACAGCACCCGCTTCAAAAATCGCCAGTACTTCTTCGCTTAATACTGTGTCGCCTTCACCCTTGACGATCTCTTTGATCACGCCGTCTGCAGGTGCAACAACTTCCAGTACAACCTTGTCGGTTTCAATATCTACAATCAGCTCATCAGTTACACAGCTTCGCCTGGCTGTTTATGCCAGGTAGCCACTGTACCGTCGGCGACCGATTCAGGAAATGTAGGTGCTTTAATTTCGATACTCATGTTCTTTCCTTTTTGTATGCTGCTCAGTGGTTCATTCGAACGTGTTATTAACCATTAATCGCTTCATTAACCAGTTTTTCTTGCTGCTCAACGTGTACAGAAATATAGCCTACTGCCGGAGCAGCGGCGTGTGGTCGACCGACACCTTCCAGGAAGAGTTTCGGATTATGCTGCTGTAACACATGACGCATATGGTGCTGACTACAATACCAGGCACCCTGGTTCATCGGCTCTTCCTGACACCACACCACTGACTCTAGATTAGTATAGTCAGCAATAGCGTTGGCGAGAGGCATTTCCGGGAAAGGATAGAGCTGCTCGATACGCACGATGGCAACGTCTTGTTTTTCCAGCTCGGCACGACGGTTGTACAGATCGTAATAAACCTTACCACTACACATGACCAGACGCTTGACTTTCTTGGCATCCAGTTTGTTCACTTCAGGAATAACCGGCTGGAAGGACCCTTCTGCCAGATCTTCCAGTGAACAAGTCGCCTGCTTGTGACGCAACAGAGATTTAGGTGACATAATCACCAACGGCTTACGCAGCGGACGTGTCATCTGACGCCGTAGCAGATGGAATATCTGTGCTGGCGTTGTCGGTACGGCAACCTGGATATTGTGCTCAGCACACATCTGCAGGAAACGCTCCAATCTGGCCGATGAGTGCTCCGGCCCTTGTCCTTCAAAGCCATGCGGCAACAGCATAGTCAGGCCGCAGAGGCGTCCCCACTTATGCTCACCACTAGTGATGAACTGGTCGATTACTACCTGAGCACCGTTAGCAAAGTCACCAAACTGTGCCTCCCAGATCACCATGGTATTTGGCATGGTGGTGGAGTAACCATACTCAAAAGCCAGTACAGCTTCTTCCGACAGGTAGGAGTCGTAAATATCAAATTTTGGCTGATCTTCTGCCAGATGCCTCAAGGGTGTATAAGCCGTAGCATCTTTCTGACTATGTACAACCGCATGGCGGTGCGAGAAAGTACCTCGACCCACATCCTGCCCGGTAAGACGCACCGGGTTGCCTTCAGCCAGCAAGGTGGCGTAAGCCAGTGTTTCGGCGAAACCCCAGTTAATTTCCATTGCTCCCGCTGCCATACGCACGCGGTCATCATAGATTTTCTGCACCTGTCGCTGAATTGAAAAGCCTTCCGGGAAGCGGCACATTTTATGTCCCAGCTCTTGCAGTAGCTTTATGTCGACACGGGTGTCGGCATCAAAACTCCATTGATGTCCCAGGTAAGGTTTCCAGTCAACGAAGAGTTCACTGTTGGGTTCAAGCACCAGTGATTTGGCAACATGCTCACCATTTTCGAGTGCTTTACGATAGGACTGCTCCATCTCTTTGGCTTCATCAGCCGAGATTACGCCTTCCTGCTCAAGACGAAGTGCATAGAGTTCACGCGTGGTTTTCTGCACTTTGATCTGTTTGTACATCAGCGGCTGAGTACCGGAAGGTTCATCCGCTTCGTTGTGACCACGACGGCGATAACATACCAGATCGATGACAACGTCTTTATTAAACTCATTGCGGTAATCCAGCGCCAGCTGCGTTACAAAACGCACGGCTTCGGGATCATCACCATTCACATGGAAGATAGGCGCCTGCACCATTTTAGCCACATCGGTACAGTATTCGGTTGAACGCGCATCTTCTTTTTTCGAGGTAGTAAAGCCCACCTGGTTGTTGATCACCAGATGGATGGTACCACCGGTTTTGTAGGCACGGGTCTGTGACATCTGGAAGGTTTCCATGACCACGCCCTGACCTGCAAAGGCCGCATCGCCATGGATCGAAACCGGAATAACGGTGTTGCCAACGCTGTCTTTACGGCGATCCTGGCGCGCGCGCACAGAACCTTCAACCACAGGAGAGACTATCTCCAGATGTGATGGGTTAAATGCCATCGCCAGATGCACTTCACCACCGGGCGTCATCACGTTGGATGAGAAACCCTGGTGGTACTTAACATCGCCAGAGGTTTCGAGGGTTTTCTTACCTTCAAATTCACCAAACAGATCTGACGGGTTTTTACCAAACAGATTGACCAGTACATTCAGGCGGCCACGGTGCGCCATGCCAATGACGATCTCTTTGGCGCCATCTTTACCTGCACGCTGAACCAGTTCATCCAGACAGGGAATCAGTGATTCACCACCTTCTACACCGAAGCGCTTGGCACCGGCATAACGTGAACCCAGGTATTTTTCCAGGCCTTCTGCCGCGATCAAACGCTCCAGAATATGTTTGCGCGTCGCTGGTTCCAGTACAGGATCACAGCGAACCGGTTCCATACGTGACTGAATCCAGCGCTTTTCCTGAGTATCGACAATGTGCATGTACTCAGCACCTACGGATGAACAGTAGGTTTTCTTCAGATCAGCAACGATATCTTTTAACGGTGCTTCTTCCTGGCCGAAAAACAATGAACCCATCTGAAAAGTAGTATCGTAATCAGCTTCAGATAATTCGTGAAAGCGTAAATCCAGATCGGGAACAGCTGGACGATCCAACAGATTCAAAGGGTCTATCCGGGCGATCTGATGCCCACGCACTCGGTAAGCATTGATCATGCGCAACACACGAACCTGTTTCTTTTCGTGCTCGGAACTGACACCACCTGTGGCGGCCGGTCCGGCTCTGCGCTGTGTTTTAGCCAGCAACTGGAAGTGGTCACGAACGGGAGAGTGTGGGATATCCTGAGTGAGGTTACTACCTGTTCCCGGGAGTCTGTCGAATTCTTCACGCCACTCTTGTGGAACGGCATTGGGATCTAGCAGGTAGGTTTCGTAGAGTTGTTCAACATATGAAAGGTTGCCACCGTATAGGTGAGCATTCTTCCACATCAGCTCCATCATGCTGTCTTGCATTATTATATCACCCTGAGTCTGAGGTAAGCTGTCCGGCAAGGCTGCACCACTCCTCACCACACTTGGCTGGCTTCCTCTTTGCTAATTTAGCGTTTTTGATGCTGTCTGATTCATTCCACAGACGCATACTCGTTATTTTACGACTTTTCTGCTGCGCTTAACACAGTTCATCCACCGGAAATTCTACAGAAAATAATCACTGACGTAACATAGACCTTTTGGGTAGATGCAAAAACGGCGCCTTTTGGCGCCGTTTTGTTATCTATCCTGATCAGGTTGCTCTTTGCAGCAACATGTTACGGATTTTACCAATGGCTTTGGTTGGGTTCAGTCCCTTAGGACAGACATTAACGCAGTTCATGATGCCGTGGCAACGGAATACACTGAACGGGTCATCCAACTCAGCCAGACGCTCTTCACGTGCGGTATCACGGGTATCCGCAAGGAAGCGATACGCCTGAAGCAAACCCGAAGGACCAATGAACTTATCCGGGTTCCACCAGAAAGACGGGCAAGCTGTAGAGCAACAGGCACACAGGATACACTCATAGAGTCCATCCAGCTCCTCACGGTCTTCCGGTGATTGCAGACGCTCAATCGCCGGTGCCGGGGTATCGTTGATCAGGAACGGCTTGACCTTTTCATACTGCCTGTAGAACTGGCTCATATCCACGACCAGGTCACGAATGACTGGCAGACCAGGCAACGGACGCAGTACCAGCTTGTCTTTCACGACAACCTGAGACAAGGCTGTAATACACGCCAAACCGTTTTTACCGTTCATGTTCATGCCGTCAGAACCACACACACCTTCACGGCATGAGCGTCTGAACGCCATGGTTGGGTCTTTCTCTTTCAGCAACTGGAGCAGGTCCAGCACCATGATGTCCTTACCGCCAGGAATATCGATATGAATATCCTGCATGTAGGGGGCATCGTCTGTTTCAGGATTGTATCTGTATACACTTACCAGCATATCATCAGCCTCTTAGTAAGTTCTGATCTTGGGCGGGAAGGCGTCCATGGTTTTAGGTGCAAAGTTAACTGCACGCTTACCTATACGCTTATCTGCCGGGTAATAGACCGAATGACACAGCCAGTTTTCATCATCACGCTCGGTGAAGTCATTACGGGCATGCGCACCACGAGACTCTTTGCGCTCAACGGCGGCAACAGCCGTGGCTTCAGCAACTTCCAACAGGTTTTCAAGCTCCAGCGCTTCGATACGCGAGGTATTGAAAGCCTGACTCTTGTCTTCCAGGTGCAGGTTTTCGACCTTTTTACGGATCTCACCCAGCAACTGCAAGCCCTTATCCATGCTTGTACCGTCACGGAACACGCCGAAGTAAAGCTGCATCGTGCTCTGCAATTCTTTGCGTACATCAGCGATTTTCTCGCCACCGGCAGAGTTATTCAGACGATTCAGACGCACCATAGCGGCTTCAATATCTGCTTCAGTTGCATCTTTAGCTTCATAGCCTTCGCGCATCTGCTGCTCGATCTGAATACCCGCTGCACGACCAAATACCACCAGATCCAGGAGTGAGTTCCCCCCCAGACGGTTGGCACCGTGGACAGATACACACGCCACTTCACCACAAGCAAACAAACCATCAATAATCTGATCGTTACCGTCTGCATCCGGGGAAATAACCTGACCGCCAATGTTAGTCGGCAAGCCACCCATCATGTAATGACAGGTTGGCACCACTGGAATCGGCTCTTTAACCGGATCTACAGCCGCAAAGGTTTTTGACAGTTCGCAAATACCAGGCAAGCGCGAATGCAGCACTTCTTCACCCAGGTGATCCAGTTTCAGCAGTACGTGATCCCCATCAGGACCACAACCGCGGCCTTCCAGGATTTCCAGGATCATTGAGCGTGCGACCACATCACGACCCGCAAGGTCTTTGGCGTTGGGCGCATAGCGCTCCATGAAACGCTCGCCGTCTTTGTTGATCAGATAACCACCTTCACCGCGACAGCCTCTGTTACCAGCGTACCCGCACCGGCAATGCCGGTCGGATGGAACTGCCACATTTCCATATCCTGCGCTGCAAAGCCTGCACGCAACGCCATACCCATACCATCACCGGTATTGATAAGTGCATTGGTTGTAGACGAGTAGATACGCCCGGCACCACCCGTAGCAAGCACAGTGGCCTTGGCTTTGATATAAACGGTTTCGCCGGTTTCTATGCAGATTGCAATACTACCAACAACAGCACCGTCAGCATTTTTCACCAGATCAACAGCATACCATTCGTTCAGAAAGGTGGTACCTGCTTTCATATTGGCCTGGTACAGAGTGTGCAGCAATGCATGACCCGTACGGTCAGCCGCGGCGCAGGTACGTGCGGCCTGAGTAGGATTATCCGGGCCTTTTGACTGACCACCAAATGGACGCTGATAAATACGGCCAATTTCAGTACGTGAGAAAGGCAAACCCATGTGATCCAGCTCAAAAACAGCCTGTGGACCCACAGAGCACATGTACTCAATTGCGTCCTGATCGCCTATATAGTCCGACCCTTTAACGGTGTCGTACATGTGCCAGCGCCAATCATCGTTGGGATCCGCACTGGCAATCGCACAGGTAATACCACCCTGAGCCGATACGGTGTGCGACCGTGTCGGGAAAACTTTAGTGACACAAGCGGTTTTCAGGCCTGACTGAGCCAACTGCAGCGCAGCACGCATGCCAGCACCACCACCACCGACAACGATGGCATCAAAGGTTAAAGTACGCAGCTTAGTCATCTCTTAGACACTCCACAGAATCTGAATGCCCCACACAACGTATATAAACGCCAGCAGGCCACAAACGGCTTGAACGACAAAACGAATACCAGTCTGCTTAATATAGTCAGTTGTAACTGACCAAAGACCGATCCATGCGTGCGCCACCATGGATAGAATTGCCAACAAAGTGAAGATGCGCATAGCTGTATTTTCAAACAATGCAGACCACTGCGCGTAGCTCAAATCTGAACTAAACAGCAGATAACCCAACATAAAAATTGTATAGGCCATCAGCACGACAGCTGTGACGCGCTGCATCATCCAGTCGTAAAGACACTGCGGCCAAAATTCGTAATACTTGTTACCATATCCATACTCCAGCCAAAAGGACTAATACACCGCCAGCGATCAGAGTGACTTTAGCAGCCAGGGTTCCTGATTCCAGCTCTTCACAATAACCAAGATCCATAATCAGATGCTTGATACCTGCGACGAGATGGTAAAGCAGTGCGGAGACAAATCCCCAAGCAATGAGTTTTGCCAGGAAACTATCCCGGAGAAGTTCAGCCGCAGCATCAAAGCCTGACTGAGAATCCAGCGACAGTCCCAATAGATACATAGCAAAGATGGCACCAAAAAACAGTGCAACACCGGTTGCGCGATGCAGTATTGAGGTGACCGCCGGAAGTGGCAGTTTAATAGTTTGTAGATCTAAATTTACAGGTCGTTTTTTTGTTCACGGCTCTAGTTCACACTTTTGAGTCCCTTTGCAGGACGGGTTGCTGGGAAGTGCTCAGAAGCAGTAGTTCGCTCGACGAACTGGCATTGCACATTTGTGTCATTGCACAAGTGTACAATGGCAACTCAGGCCCGGAGTATAGACATTTACCGGTTTGAATACAACGCGACTTGACGCCTGTACAACAATGGTCTAACACTCACCGCACTACTTTCTGATTGGTCCATACTAGATATGCACAAGCGGCGGATTCAGATCACTCACATTGCTATATTATGCTATGCTGCAATGCGGTATTCGCCTTTAGGTTGAATTGACAAACCCTTCCCAAGCTCTATAGTTGTCGGGTTCTCATTCAGGTAGTACCTGACAGTGTAATCAAGTGACTAAACAACTAAGTCATTGTAATTATAACCGAATGATAGGAGCCAACTATGGCTGACAAGATAGCTCGTTTGACGGTCGATGGCCTGGACGGAACGATTGAACTCCCTGTATATTCCGGAACTGAAGGCCCGGATGTCATTGATGTTCGTCCGCTGACTGGCAAAGGGCTTTTTACCTATGACCCGGCTTCGTGTCTACGGCGGCCTGTGAATCACAGATAACCTATATAGACGGCGACCAGGGAATCCTGCTGCATCGCGGCTACCCGATTGACCAGTTGGCTGAAAAATCAGACTATCTGGAAGTGTGCTATCTGCTACTTAACGGCGAACTGCCGGATGCCGAGCAGAAGAAAACTTTTGTTACCACCATCAGTAATCATACGATGGTGCATGAACAACTGATCTCCTTCTTTAAGGGCTTCCGTCGTGATGCACACCCTATGGCGATTATGTGTGGTGTTGTGGGTGCGCTTTCAGCGTTTTACCATGACTCTTTGGATATCAACAACGCGCATCACCGTGAAGTATGTGCCTACCGTTTGATAGCCAAAATGCCTACGCTGGCGGCCATGTGTCACAAGTACTCTATCGGCCAGCCATTCATTTTCCCAAGAAATGACAAAGGATATGCTGAAAACTTTCTGCGCATGATGTTCGCTACACCTTGCTCAGATTATGAAGCCAATCCCATTCTGGTTCGCGCCATGGATCGCATTTTTACCCTGCATGCCGATCATGAGCAGAATGCGTCTACGTCAACTGTACGTCTGGCAGGCTCATCAGGTGCCAACCCCTTCGCTTGTATCGCTGCTGGCATTGCCGCACTATGGGCCCCGCTCATGGCGGTGCAAACGAAGCCGTTCTGACCATGCTCGAAGAGATAGGTGATGAAGCCAATATCCCTGAGTTCATCCAGCGGGCCAAAGATCCTGATGATCCGTTCCGACTGATGGGCTTTGGTCACCGTGTTTATCGTAACTTCGATCCACGCTCACGGGTAATGAAAAAAACCTGTGATGAAGTGCTTAACGAACTCGGCATCAATGATCCGCTGCTGAAAATTGCCAGCCGTCTGGAAGAAATTGCCCTGGAAGACCCCTACTTTGTAGAGCGCAAGCTGTACCCCAACGTGGACTTCTATTCAGGTATTATTCTGAAGGCCATGGGAATTCCAACCAGCATGTTTACGGTGATTTTCGCCATGTCACGCACGATTGGCTGGATCTCTCACTGGAACGAATTCCATTCCAGCCCGAACCGGATTGGCCGTCCACGCCAGCTCTATACTGGCGCCAAAAGACGCGATTATCCGGGTTAAAACCCAGCCTTGTGTAGGAGCCCACTCTGTGGGCGAATCGCCCAACCTTGTTGGAGCCTGGTCTCCAGGCGATTTGAATCGCTCGCAGAGCGAGCTCCTACAGGGTTCGGTTTTTTTGTAGGAGCCCGGTCCCCGGGCGATTTCATTTTTAGGCTTTGCGGATTTCGAAGCAGCTATGTATGCGCGGGCTGCGCTTGAAATCCGGGTCTAGCGTCAATGAAGTAATATCCTGTATCTGATACTCACTTAAGGCATCATAGTCCATCTTGAAGCGGCGGTAGTTGTTGGAGAAAATCAACAACCCCTCTGGTCGCAACAAGCGCATCGCGCCCTCAATCAACTCCACATGATCACGCTGAACATCCAGCACGCCATCCATGCGTTTAGAGTTGGAAAAGGTTGGTGGATCCATGAAGATCAGGTCAAAAGCGGGGCCAGGTTGGCGTTTCAGCCATTTTATACAGTCTTCACGCACTAACTGATGCTGTGACCTTGCCTGCGCATTCAGATCAAGGTTTACTTGCGCCCACTCCAGATAGGTTGCCGACATATCCACGCTGGTCGTTGTTGTAGCGCCACCCACAGCGGCATGCACAGTCGCGGTCGCGGTATAACAAAACAGGTTAAGAAAATCTTTACCGGCTGCCAGAGACTGAATACGTCGGCGTACCGGACGATGATCCAGAAATAATCCCGTATCCAGATAGTCATGCAGGTTAACCCGCAGGCGACAGCCGTGCTCCATCACCTCAAAAAAGTGGCCGGTTTCATTATGGCGCTGATACTGCTCGGTTCCCTGCTGACGCTTGCGCTGCTTAAGAATAATCTGCTCCGGTTTTTTCTCCAGCACCACTGCCACCACCGCTATGGCTTCAGACAGTCGATTAAACGCCTTTACCTGGTCAATACTGGCGGGCGCCTGATACTCCTGAATAAGCACCTGATCAGCGTAGAGATCCACGGCAACGGCATACTCGGGAATATCAGCATCATAAAGGCGATAGCATTCGATACTCTCCTGCTTCAGCCAGCGACGCATATTTTTCAGATTTTTCTGTAAGCGGTTTGCCAGCATCTGCGCCGTTTCGGACAAGGCTGGTTTTTCAGCCGGATCCAGACCGGTAACTTGCGTTTCCGGCCGTGCAGCGTAAACCTCAAACAGGAATAAACGACTTTCCAGCGCGCCATTAAATAACTGATAGTCTTTGTGTGCCTTCAGCCCCATCACCTTACAGAGCATGGAATCTGCCGTCAGCACAGCGGCACGCCAACCGGCAAACTGCGTGCGAAGCAACTTCCCCAACTGCTGATACAAAAACATCAACTGATCCGTTTCACCCAGGCGCTCACCATAAGGTGGATTGCTCACCAGCAAGCCCTTTTCCACACCCTGCGGACGCTGAACCTGACTGAGCTCACACACCTGCAACTCAATGACATCATCCAGTTTGGCCCGTCTGACATTTTCTCTGGCAGCTGCTATCACCTGCGCATCCTGATCCGAGCCATGCAACCTGACCTGACATGCAGCACGCCCCTGCACGGCTCGCTGCTGTGCTTCATCTTGCAGTGTTTGCCACAATTGACGGTCAAAGTCCGGCCAGCGCATAAAGCCAAAGCGCTGACGATATAGCCCCGGCGCAATATCCATGCTCATCAGGGCTGCTTCTGTCAACAAGGTAGCTGAGCCACACATCGGATCATACAAGGCTGGCATACTGCTATCCGGCCAGCCTGCACGCACCAGTACGGCTGCAGCAAGATTTTCCTTCATCGGCGCTTCACCGGTTTTAGACCTATAACCACGGCGATGCAGGCTCTCTCCGGACAGATCCAGTGACACAGAAACACTGCCACGAGACAGGTGCACATTGACGCGCAACTCCGGCTGTTGTTTATCAATTTCAGGGCGCTGACCCGTGGCGGCGCGGATCTGATCTACGATGGCGTCTTTGACTTTTAAAGCACCAAAGTGCGTATTACGTATCTCTTCACTGCGACCGTTAAAATCAACACTGAGCGTGCCAGATGGGCGCAGGTGTACCAGCCAGTCGATGGACTGCACGGCATCATACATGGAGTCAGCCGTAGTTATCGGCGTATCCACAAGACGCAACAACACACGGCTGCCCAACCTGGACCAAAGACACAGGCGATAGCCCAGCGCTTTATCACCCTGACAACTGATACCTGCCACGGTCATTTTGACCTGCTCTCCCCCAGACTCGCAACTTCATCAGCAAGCAACTGCTCCATCCCTTTGGGGCAAGTAACAAAATACGTATGCGGGGAACTTTCCTGAATTTCTGTTGCCATGTTGTCCTCGGGGTGTCTTACTGGGATGAAAATATTTCACGACAAAAGCCGGTTAAAATTTAGAGGTGTAATAAACTGATTTGCCTAGATATTTTGCAACTGCGCTATCCATAACACTATGAAGGTTCTGTTACATTATAGTTAATATTAATAGCCAAATCCGCTCATTTCAGATATGAATAGAGGTGTAGGTTGATTGCCTTATAGCCTACACGCGAAAGGGACCGGTTGTCATTTTCGACACCGGCCCCGCGATGAAAAATAGAAATTGAGAGGCGTATTTTATGAGAACACAGAAACGAGACCGTAGCTCTACCCTACACAACCGTGGTTTTGTTGCCGGACTGACCGGTCGATCACGTGAAGAGTGCCCAGTGCAAATTGCAGATTTGCGATCACACTGGATGAACGGTTGGCGTGAAGGACGCGAAGCACACTGGAATGGTATGTCCGGCGTTTCTGCAATTCAGGCAAATCCCACCTTGGCATAAGTCTTGATTCATCAATTCTGATTACGGAGCGGGATTGCGACAGAGCTCTGCACTGTCGCAATCCTTAACGACGAACCAGAGATTCCACCGCTTTAACCGATTCGTGTATCAATCTTGGACCACGATAAATCAATCCAGTATAGATTTGCACCAGACTGGCTCCCGCTTCAATTTTTTCGGCTGCATCAAATGGTTCAGTAATACCGCCCACACCAATGATGGGTAACGCCCCATTCAAATGACGTGACAATGCCGCTATCGCAGCCGTTGAACAGTTTCTGACCGGTGCACCACTCAAGCCTCCGGATTCAGCCGCAAGTGCTGAGTCTTCCACACCTTCCCGGCTCAGAGTGGTGTTAGTAGCAATAACAGCATCTATTTCATAACTTTTTAACGAACCAGCCACCAACTCAAACTCTTCATCTTGCATATCCGGCGCAATCTTCAGAGCGATAGGTACGTATTTGCTATGCAAACGTGCCAGGCGAGCCTGTTCATTTTTCAGCGCATCAAGCAAGCTATTGAGTGAGTCACCAAACTGCAGCGATCTCAGCCCGGGTGTATTAGGCGAGGAAATATTCACAGTCACATAACTGGCACGGTCGTAAACACGACGCAGGCAGTAGAGATAATCATCATGTGCCTGCTTATTCGGGGTGTCTTTATTCTTGCCGATATTGATACCCAGAATGCCGCTATAGCGTGATTTTTCAAGATTTTTCAGCAGCTGATCCACACCCGCGTTATTAAACCCCATACGATTAATAATGGCGTTATGTTCAGGCAGGCGAAATATCCTCGGTCTTGGATTGCCATCCTGCGGGCGCGGTGTCACCGTACCCACTTCAATGAAGCCAAAGCCCATCGCTGCCAGCCCGTCTACGGCTGTGCCATTTTTATCCAGACCTGCAGCCAGTCCTACTGGATTGGGAAAACGCAACCCCATGACTTCGACAGGTGCCTGACGCATTCTTGCTCCAACCAAGTGCTGCAAGCCGGTTTCTGATAATAGATTCATACTGGTCAACGACAGATTATGCGCTGTTTCAGCATCCAGTCTAAACATCAATGATCGGGCAAGTGTGTATAGCATAGCAATCTCGGACAGTGTTTAAAAAAACGGGAGTTATTATACCCTTGGCAGATGGATAAAAGACAGCTTTCAACTTAACCGGTCTATTTGCTGCAGCCGTCCATGCTCATCATAGTAAACAGCAAAACTACCGCGTAATCCGGAAAGTGTGATGAACTGGCGCATCACGGAGGCGGGCAAACGTACAATACGACCATCGCGTGCACGTGAAGAAATCTGCACAGCCTGGCCACGGTAGTACTTCATATACTCATCCCGGCTGATTGCCAGGTCAATTATTACATAATGCATCAGCGGTGCTGCCAGCTCAATGACTGACAGCACCGTGATGTAGGGCTACTGATCAGTCAGCAGTAAAGTTACAAGTTCGTGCGAGATCATACAACTCTCGCACGGCCACTGTATACATTGCATAGTCCTGTGTTTTTGCTGCTTTAAGATCAGTCAGAACTTTATCCCAGCGATCCAGCAAAGGCTGATTGAGTTCAACCCACTGCTGCAGTTTTGCTGCCGTGCTGGCTTTGTCGGACATATCCAACTTCAACAGAGAAGCCATTAATGCCCGCTGCTGCCAATCCAGATCATCCCTGAATGCATCCCTTGCCAAGGCTTGCCAGTAATTTTCAACACTGAGATCATTTAACTGGTTAGCAAACCAATGCAGCTGCAAACGTTCACCCAGACCAAAGAAGGCCTGTGCTGCTGTTTGCATATTCACTTTCTGCTCCCGAGCCACTTCAATAACACTCATGGCAGAGAAGAGCACGCCTGAGCCAGCCACAATTTTAGCCAACTCATCCGGTACACCCGCATCCGTGTAACGCTGATACGCGCTTTCCCACTGTGATCTGGGCTCACCACATAACAGCTCGCCTAAATGATCGGCCAATTGTTTCAACGGCTCAGCAAAAATACCTATCTCCTGCTGACAATCCAGATCACCACGACGGTTACGCAGAATCCAGCGTGTGGCATGTCTGACCAGATACTGCAAACGCTCCATCATCTCCAGCTGAATATCTGAGTCGACCTGATAGTCCAATAGCTCAATTTGCTTCCACAAGTCTTTGAGCATGAAGATATCACGCACCAACACATAAGCACGGGTAATACGCTGAATATCCGCCCCTGTAGATACTCCCAGACGGTCGGCAAAATTGATTCCCATGAAGTTGACAATTTCATTGGCAACCTGGGTCGCTACGATTTCACGGCAGAGTCTATGCTCTTTCAACTCAGGAGCAAATTTTTCCAGCATCTGGCGCGGGAAAGCTGTTACCAGCTCTCTAGCTACGTAACTGTCATCGGGCAGATCAGTTTCCAGCAGACGCTCTTTCAGGTCAGCCTTACTATAAGACACCAGCACCGACAATTCAGGCCGACTTAACCCTTTTCCAGCCAGGCGCTGCTCATCCAGCACGTCATCAGCCGGCAGGTATTCCAGCTTACGATTGAGTTTACCTTGTCCTTCCAGCTTGTTGATAAAGCGCTGATACTCAGACATGGATACCAGCGAGCGCCGTTCAGCCAACGTAATCGCCTGCACCTGACGATAGTTGTTCTTCAGCACCAACGAGGAGACTTCATCGGTCATTTCCACCAGCAGCTTGTTACGCTGCTTCAGGGTCAGATCACCTGCTGCGACCATGCCATTCATCAGAATTTTGATATTGACCTCATGGTCGGAGCAATCCACCCCACCCGCATTGTCAATAAAGTCAGTGTTCATGCGACCACCCAAGCGGGAAAACTCGACACGACTCAGCTGGGTCATCCCCAGGTTACCGCCTTCACCTATGACCCGGCAGCGCAACTCACAGGCATCAACACGCAACCCATCGTTGGCTTTGTCGCTACATCCGCCTGGCTTTCATGGCTGGCTTTAACGTAGGTGCCGATACCACCGTTCCACAGCAGATCAAAGCGAGACTTCAGCAACGCTGAAATCAGATCATTCGGCGTTATCTGCGCCTGAGTCAGACCGGTTAGTTTTTTCATTTCCGCTGTCAGTCGAATCGACTTCGCTGAGCGGTCAAAGATACCACCACCTTTGGATATCAGTGACTTATCATAATCATTCCAGCCAGAACGAGGCAGATCGAAGAGGCGTTGGCGCTCAACAAAACTGCTCGCCGGATCTGGATCCGGGTCGATAAATATATGCAGATGGTTGAATGCCGCCACCAGTTTAATCTGCTCAGACAGCAACATGCCATTACCAAACACGTCACCTGACATATCCCCTATACCGACTACGGTAAACGGCTCGGTACGGGTGTTATGCCCCATTTCTCTGAAATGACGCTCAACAGAGACCCAGGCGCCCTTCGCAGTAATGCCCATTTTCTTGTGGTCATAGCCTTGGCTACCACCCGAGGCAAACGCATCGCCCAGCCAGAAGCTATAGTCTGCCGCAATGCCATTGGCAATATCAGAGAAGGTTGCTGTGCCCTTATCAGCAGCAACAACCAGATAGGTATCATCCTCATCGTGTCGTACCACCTGCTTCGGTGGCACCACTTCACCCTCAATCAGGTTATCGGTGATGTCCAGCAGTGCACTGATAAACATACGATAGCAGGTGATGCCCTCTTCCAGCCATTCATCACGACTCATACCTGGGTGGAGGTATTTAGCCACAAAGCCGCCCTTGGCACCCACGGGAACAATCACCGCATTTTTTACCTGCTGCGCTTTTACCAATCCAAGCACTTCGGTACGGTAATCTTCACTTCGATCTGACCAGCGCAAGCCGCCACGCGCCACTTTACCACCACGCAGATGCACACCTTCAACGCGGGGCGAGAACACAAAAATCTCAAACATGGGCCGTGGTTGCGGTATTTCCGGGATACCAGCGGGTGACAATTTAAAGGATATATAAGGTTTGTGCACACCGCCCTTCTGTTGGAAGAAGTTAGTACGCAGCGTAGCCTTGATCAGTATCAAATACTGACGTATCACCTGATCTTCATTCAAGCTGGAAACGGATTCCAGGGCTTCCTGTATGCGCAACTCAGCGGCCTCAGCAACTTTTGCATTGGCCTTACCTGGCTCCAGTCGAGCATAGAACAGTTCAATCAGTTCCCGCGCAATAGCAACATGATTGTTTAGCGCCGCGATAATCGCTTCATTGCTGAGAGGGAAACGGATCTGTTTCATGTACGCGGCATAAGCCCGCAATACCTTGACTTGCCTCCAGCCTAGCCCGGCACCCAACACCAACTTGTTAAAGTCATCGCTACTACAGGCTTTTTGCCAGATATTCAAAAACGCATCTTCAAAGGTAGTCTGCAACATCTCCATGGAGGCGTGTTGCTTGCCACCATAGCGGAGGTTGAAGTCATGTATCCAAATACACTTCCCTGCGGTTTGAATCTCATAGGGATGCTCATCAATCACACGCAGACCGAGATTTTCCAGAATAGGCAGAACATCTGACAGGGGTAGAGAATTTCCATAATGGAAGAGTTTGAAGTTGATTTCATCTTCTTCACGGTTCAACGCCCGATAAAAGCTCAATGCAATCGGGTTGCTATCTGACATCTCACGCATATGCTGAATATCAATAACAGCCGTGCGGGCTGAGAAGTGCGCCCGGTAACTGGCGGGGAAACCGCCACCAAAATGGTTATAGCAGTGTATCCCCTGCTCTTCGCCTGACGCTTCGGTCAAGGCATCATAAAGATCCTCATCCCAACTGCGCGCAGCCACACGGACTTTATGTTCAATATCGTTGACATCAAACTGATCAGTAACGCTTTCGCCGTCGGCACGGCGCAAATTAAATTGCGTACGTGCCAGAATAGACTCAGAAAAATAGGTGGTAAACTCAGCCAGTTCACAACCCAATGCCTGTTTAAGAATTTTTTCTGAGCGCACACGAAACTCGGTGCTATATATTTCACGCGGCACATACACCAGTGCTGAGAAATAATGCCCCTGCTGATCACGGCGTAGAAATACCCGAATCTGACGCCGTTCACGGATCTCCAGAATACCCAACGTCATGCTGGATAATTCATCTACCTGCATCTGGAACAGCTCATCACGCGGAAAGCTTTCCAGGATCTGATTCAACTCTTTCCAGTCATGGCCATGCTCATGCAGACCTGACTGTTCTAATACGGTGGATATTTTGTTACGAATAACCGGGATACTACGCGGCGAATGCATGTATACGGCAGAGGTATAGAGGCCTAAAAAACGCACCTCACCTACCAGGTTACCTTTGTTATCAAAGCGTTTAAAGCCGATATAATCCGGATAGGCTGGACGATGGATACGCGATTTAGCGGCTGCTTTGGAAAAGCTGATCAGGTCTGGTAGCAGGGTGTGTTGATCGGCATTGAGGTTGTCTTCATCCAACAGCTTTTCCCGGCAGGCTTGATTGCAGTCACGCAGTAACCCTAAGCCAGAGCTTTTAATCGGCTCAAGTGACTCATTGCCATCTGTTGTTCTCAGTTCAAATACTTCATAGCCGAGAAAGGTAAAATTGGTATGCATCCACTCCAAAAATTCACTGGCTTCTTTCAAGCCTTGCTTATCCAGTACGGAGCCAAGTTTTTTCAGATGCCCGGCCTGCTCTTTAACGGCGGCCAGCATAGGCTCAAAATCATCAACGGCTGCACGTACTTCTTCCAGAACGCTAAGCAGCTCGGCTTGCATCAGTTGCAACCGTTGTAAATCAGTATGGCGGTCTATCTCGATCGCGACCACAGATTCAGGCAAGCCTTTAGGGTCATGGAGTCCGGTCAGTACGCCTTTCTGATTACGAGAGGTATGCAATACCACATTATTAATGGCATGTATGACAACATTCTGACGATTCAGCTCCATCCGCAGCGAGTCAATGATAAACGGACGGTCTTCCGATACCACGGCAATGACTGTATGCGTTGATTGCCAGCCGTGCCGCTCAAAATCGGGATTGAAAATCTTAACCCGGGGAGACTCGCCGGGGATATCCTGGATAAATTCCCACATATCCAGTGTGGCACCGAGTAGATCATCCGGGCGCCATTTTTGCAGATCCATTTCAGGGGTATTTTTATAATAACTATCGACAAACTCACACAGCAGAGCTGATTTCTTATCGGGTAGACGTTTACGTATTTCAGTTTTCAGACGTTCCAGTAGCGTTTCCTTTAATTCCGCAACGTGCAAGGGCATATCTCTCTCTCTTTTTTTTGATTATATGGCAGCAGTCTCGCATGGATAATTGCGCATACAACAACCTTTCCGGATAATATGGGTAAATACCGAATACTACTTAAGACTATATGAACAACGTTGTTAAGCAAGGGCTCTTTACAATAATTCTCGTTTTTTTTTGCAGTTCCTACCTGCAGGCAGCCCTTTACGCGGAAATTGATCGCGAACAGGTCAACATAGGGGAACGCTTCTACCTGACACTGGAAATACAAGGCGAGCACAGCAATCCACCCGATCTGAGCAACCTGGGTGCAGAGTTTCACCTCAACCCGGCACAGCGCTCCGTTCTGACAACACATAAAACCGGGTTACGAGAGGTCAGAACCCGCTGGTTGATAGCACTTCGACCCAAACACTCAGGCCGCCTGGAAATTTCCGCTTTGTCGTTTCAGGAACACACATCAGAGCCCTTATATATAGCGGTCAGCGAAACACCTAGTCAGCCAGCCACCCCCATCCAGCCACATTTCGGAACCGACCTGAGCATTAACCTGATCACGGATCGTGAACAAGTCTACCGCAACGCTCAATTGCTGGTTACGCTGGATATATATCACAATCAGCCTCTGCCGGAGACAGTGGATTTTATTCCTCCACAGTTGGCGGCAGGACGGGTGCGCACACTAGACCTACCCCAGACACGTGTTGATGAAGTCAGTGGTGAGGCCTATTTTCATACGCGATTACGCTTTGCTGTTTTTCCCGATGAGGTTGGCTTACTTGAGATCAGTGGCCCGGGATTACGCTTACCAGAAGAGAACAGTTTTTCTATCACTGAACTCTATGCCGACATGCCGGACGTCGAAGTTTTGGCTCCGACAGAAATAAACCCACAGCAGAACTGGCTGCCCTCTAATAACCTGTTTATGACCGATACGACCTACGCACTTGAAGACGGCCTGGCTAATCAGTTGATCCGCCAACTGTCACTCGTCGCTGTTGGTACTACACTGGACAAATTGCCCGCTTCTCTTATCAACACCCCTCCCCCTGCTTTTTATCAGTTACTCAGCCGTGAAAGCGAGGAGCATCATTCAAGCCAGGGAATTACCAGCCAGATTCATGAAACCTGGATCATCAGACCCACTGAGCCAGGTGAGTTGATGCATCCTGCATCCGGAATAGGCTGGTGGGACACTCTGTCTGAGCAAAACCGCTATACACAACCGCAACAACCAGGGATAGAACAGCTCATATCTGAAACACAACCTGCCGTGCAGCCCTCGTCTCTTGCGACGAATCAGCCAGCCCTCAACTCACCGGAGACAAGCACACGCAATATACGCGCTTATGCCACGCCAACTCTGGCAGGATTGACTGTATTGCTTGTAACACTGACGGCTGTCTACGCCTTCTATCGTCAGCGTAAAAAAGCAACAACAGAGGTACCGGTACTTCGTCACACAACGAATCAACCCAAGCCCCGTCAAACTACACCAGCTGTTCAACAGGCTGAGCAAACACCTGCCATCCCACAGGTTTCCGAGTTTCACCGAGCGGCGGTACGCAGCGAGCATCAGGCTTTTATGCAACTTAGTGAGGCTTGTCAGCATAATGCCGGAAAACCTGCGTGCTCAGCTCTGATTCTCTGGGCCGCCTGTTTTTGGCTGACAAACAAATTATTAATACCGAATCCATCTACCAGGCCAATGTCAGTCAGACACTCAACTATCTGTTGCTGGATCTGGAGCATCACCTGAAACGCCCACAGGACGGCATGTGGCAGGGTGATCTGCTATTGCAAGCTGTCAGCACACTCAGACGACGACGTAAGCTGATGTAACTGTGTCACGTCAATATCTGCTTCAACGCCTGTTGCAGCACTGGATAGCGAAACTCAAAACCGGATGCCTGTAACTGCGCCGGTACAACGCGCTGCCCTTGTACTAACAACTCACTGGCTTCACCCAGCAGTAACTTCAACACAAATCCCGGCAGGGTAAAAAATGCCGGGCGATGCAGCTCTTTGCCCAGAGTCGCAGAAAACTCAGCATTGGTTACAGGCTCGGGTGCGGTCAAGTTAAACGCCCCCTGCAGCGCCGGATTATCCAGCAACCAGATAATAGCTCGTACTTCATCATCCAGGTGTATCCAGGACATCCACTGTTGGCCGGATGCAACAGGACCACCCAAACCCAAACGAAACGGTGGCAGCATTTTGTTTAACGCGCCACCTGAACCCAGCACTACACCGGTTCGGATCAAACACACCCGCAAACCCAAATCAGTGGCTTTAAGCGCTTCAGCCTCCCAGTCAGCGCAAAGCTGATGCGTAAACCCATTAACTGGCTTCGCCTGTTCGTCCAGTGCCTGTGACGACTGACTACCGTAGTAACCAATTGCCGAGCCACTGACCAGTACGGAAGGACGCTGTGGTTGCTGTTCAATCCACTGCAGCAGCTCTGCTGTGGTTTTTATTCGGCTGTCACGCAACAACTGCTTACGCTCCGGGGTCCAGCGCTTGTCAACAATACCCGCGCCAGCCAGATTCACTACAGCATCTACCGGCTGCTGGATCTGCGCCAATGTCGTCACTATTTGCGGATTATCGGCAGCACGTCTGGATAAAATCAGTACTTCGTCACCACGCTCTTTTAAGGCCTTCGCCAGCGCCTGACCAATAAAACCTGTGCCGCCTGTGATCAATACACGCATTGCATTCTCTCCTGAGCATTTTTTATATACACTAGTACGGATTCAGGTGTTTAGCAGTTTTTATTTTGATCTAATAAACTACGACTTTTCTGAACCTATCAGGGATTTCAGTCAATGCAATCAGAGTTAACCATTGCTGAAGAAAACAAGGAGCTCAGGCAACGTGTGAGTATTCTGCACCACAAAGCAGAGCGCAATGAGCAGTTATTGAGAGCTTTTTTTGCTGCCGAACTGGACCTTTTATCCTGCGTCACGCTGGCCGAGCTGCTTGATTATCTGCTTAATCACTTTCGCCAGAGCTTCGGTCTGTCTGCCGTTACCCTGATGCTACTTGATCCGGAAGATATGGTTCAAGAACTGTTGGACGGTTCAGCACGCTTCAATCACTTCCCAGGTTTACAACTGATTCGGCAACAGCAACCCTTGCGTGACCTTTATCCCGATAAAACCCTGTTTTGCGGTGAAGCGACGGCACATATACTCGCAACCTGCTTCCGGGGTGCTGATGATGTGCAGTCCTGTGCGCTCCTCCCCCTAATCCGAGAGGATTGCCTGATTGGCAGCCTGTGTCTCGGCAGTTCGGATCCTGGGCGCTATAACCACCTGTTACGTTATGATTATGTTTCCCATCTGGCCTCGGTAGTGGCCGTCTGCATGGAAAATGCGATCAGCCATGAAACGCTTCAGCGCCTTAGTAGCATTGATCCCTTGACACGGGCACTCAATCGGCGCGCTTTCAGTCAGCAACTGCTACGTGAAATAAAACGTAGCAACCGCACCGGTGAGCCTTTAGGCTGCATACTGCTTGATATTGACCACTTTAAGCCCGTCAATGACACTCACGGACATTTAAGTGGCGATAAGGTACTGCGGGATATGTCTCAGTTACTCAAAGAGAAACTACGTGAAACTGACAGTATTGCCCGTTATGGCGGCGAAGAATTTGCGATATTACTTCCCGGCTGTTCTGAGTCAGAAGCAACCCAGGTTGCTGAAAATTTACGCGAAGCCATTAGCCAGACAACTTTTTCAGGGCATCAAAACCAGGCTTTGCAAATCACGGCATCGCTGGGTCTGACGATTTGTGAGCAGCAACACACGCTGGCCACTGATGTATCAAATTTGACCGAAAGCCTGATCCAAACAGCCGATCAGGCTCTGTATTTCAGCAAACATAATGGTCGAAATCGTGTGAGCTTTAAACCTTGCCTGCTGGAAATCAGGGTGCAGCAATAACGTCCTGTAGTAATGCCTTGTAAAGTTCGCGGTAATTCTCGCCCTGCTTTTCGCCAAACAAGGGATCTTCAGGTTCAGGTAGCTTCTGCTCCAGAGCGGCCCAGTCAGCGTCATTTGCAACCTGCTCAATACCTGGAAATATCACCGTCTCTTCATAATCCAGATGCTCACGCTCACGTAATACAAACGCCTCCAGTTGCCCGATAAAATCAGACATAGGAATAACGGCATCGTGCATGACTGCATCCACTGTTTCATTGACGACTTTGGATGCCTGTTTCAGATCCGTATGTTCAGCTTCACACTTTTGCAGATGTGCATCTAGCGTGGCGTCGCGTCCACAAAAATAGTGATACATATGATCTTCACGAGGATGGTGATACTGATCGGCATAATTACCAATATAGTCCACCAATTCAGATAGGAGTAAAAAATTGGGAGAGTCACCCGCTTTGAGCTTTTGAACCTTGAGTTCCATTACCTCCAGCAACCGGCTCAGGTTAATGTGATCTTGATGCAACTGCGCTATTAATGTCATCTCACTGTCTCCTGAAAGTAGGTTGTTTCCACTATATACCGCAGCTGCACAAATGACTGTTGATCAGTATCAATAAAAGCACACTCATAAACAGCCATTGGTAGTGTTGACACCTGGCAGTAAATCAGCGATACAGCTCATCATCAAATGGATCCAGGGGCCGTTCCAGCAGGCTGTCCTCACGGAAATACAGCACCCGGCCTTCCAGCTTCAAGCCTTTGGAGCTGAACCAGCGCTCGTTCTCTTCAAGTGACTCTTCAGCACGGCTAACAGAATACCAGGCACGGATAATACGGTAAAAATAATGCGCAAAAAGCGCAGCGGAAGCCCCCAGGAAAAAATCTGACCCCATAGCGAAAAGGATCACGATCAGAGCCACGATCCACACGCGGCTGCCGCGCGCTTCCTTAACGGCTTCTTTAGCTACATTCAGCTGTTCCTGGCACTTAAGTGCACGGCGAAAATTTTGCTGTAGGTCGAACTTTTGCTCTGCAACAAGATATTTATCCATTCTTCTTTCCTGACAGTTTTATTTTTAAGCTTTACCAGAGTATATCTAAGCCACCCGCAAGGAGCGAGCCTATAGGCTACAACCTTGGGATAACAAAAGATTATTTAAGGCTTTTACTGACCACCTCATAAACATCACCGGACAGGTTGCCAGTATCAATAATACGCTGAAGTTGTGCCTGCATTTGTGCCTGACGTGCAGGAGCATAGCGCCGCCAACGCGTCAGCGGCGTCAGCAGTCTGGCGGCGATTTGTGGGTTTTGCTTATCCAGTAGCAGAATATGATCAGTGAGGAAACGGTATCCACTGCCATCTTCCGCATGAAAATTAACCGCATTTTGCTGGCAGAAAGCACCGATGACTGCCCGGATTTTGTTGGGATTGCGCGAATCATAAACCGGGTGATCCAGCAATTGTACGATTCTCTCCAATGCGCCTGAGCGCGGATCTGTTGACTGCACCATAAGCCATTGATTCATTACCAGAGATTCATGTTGCCACTGGTTCAGAAATTCTGTGAGCATCTCATCCGCTGACTCTCTGAATCCGGAATGAGCCACACTGACCAGTGCAGAAAACTGATCGGTCATATTATCTGAGGTTTCAAACTGCTGCTGTGCCAGCGCTAAATGCGCCGGACTATCCAGTGCCATCAGATACCCAAGACAGGTGTTGCGTAAACTACGGCGCGCAATCTCAGCCGCTTCTGGCGAATAGGCCTGCTCACCATCATGCTGCTGATACACTCGCAACCACAAGGATTCCAGCGCCTGAGCAAGGGTTTTACGCATAAACTGGCGTACATGGTGAATAGCTACCGGATCAATAACGGTGGCATTTTCACTGATATAGGCCTCGGTAGGCAGAGACAGTAACAGGGCCGACATAGCCGGATCTTCACTGGCACTATTTAGCAGCGACTCCCAGGTCTCTACAAAGTCTTCGGGCAAAGCCAGTGCATCACCACGCTGGAAGGATTGAATTAACTGATTAACCAGCCTCATCGACAACTGCTGGCCCGCATCCCAACGGTTAAAGCCATCTTCATCATGCTGTAAAAGAAAACGCAACTGCTCTTCTGTATAGGCATAGCTGAGTTTAACCGGTGCAGAAAATCCGCGTAACAGTGACGGTAATGGCGGCTCGTCTATCCCTTCGAAGCAAAAGGTTTGTTCAGCTTGCGTGACTTCCAGCAATTGCGTTGTCTTGCCATCGGCCAGCCTAAAGGGCTGCCCATTGGCACGCAGCAAACCGATACTCAGAGGCAGGTGAAAAGGCGCCTTCTCCGACTGTTCGGGTGTTGCCGGGCAGGACTGGCGTACACTCAGCAAATAGCGCTGCCGGGTGGCATCATACTGATCCGTTACGTCCAGTCTTGGTGTGCCTGCCTGACTGTACCAACGTTTAAACTGGGTCAGATCACGACCGGATACATCCTCCATCGCTTTGACAAAGTCGTCCGTGGTAACCGCTTGACCATCATGGCGTTCGAAATAGAGATCGGTTCCCTGTCTGAAGGCCTCTGCTCCCAGCAGCGTATATAGCATACGCACCACAGCAGCACCCTTTTCGTATACAGTCAGGGTATAAAAGTTAGAGATTTCTATAAACGATGCAGGCCGGACCGGGTGGGCCATTGGGCCGGCATCTTCTGCGAACTGTGCTGTGCGCAGAATGGCCACTTCATCAACGCGCTGTACAGTTTCTGAGTGCATATCGGCGGAAAAACACTGATCACGAAATACGGTAAAGCCCTCTTTCAGACTTAACTGAAACCAGTCGCGGCAGGTAACCCGGTTGCCCGACCAGTTGTGAAAATATTCATGTGCAACCACCGACTCAACTCGCTGAAAACCGGCATCGGTCGTGGTTCTGGGGTGCGCCAGCACACAAGCGGTGTTGAATATATTCAGCCCCTTGTTCTCCATCGCGCCCATATTGAAAAAATCGACAGCGACGATCATGTAAATATCCAGATCATATTCGCGGCCATAAACCTGTTCATCCCAACGCATCGCATTTTTCAGGGCAGTCATGGCATGTTCGAGCTTTTCCAAATCCTTACGCTCAGCATAGATCTGCAAGGTCACCCGGCGCCCTGACGAGGTGATAAAATGATCTTCCAGACAACTCAGATCACCGGCCACCAAAGCAAACAGGTAGGCAGGTTTCGGAAAAGGATCCTGCCAGGTTACCCAGTGGCGTCCATCATCCAACTCACCCTGCTCAACGGGATTACCATTGCTCAGCAATATCGGAAATTGGGCTTTGTCAGCCACCAGCGTGGTACTGAATACAGACATAACATCCGGACGATCCGGGTAAAAGGTGATACGCCGAAAGCCTTCCGCTTCACACTGAGTACAATACATGCCATCAGATAGATACAGCCCCTCTAAGGCCGTATTTTCAGCCGGATAGAGTCGCGTCTCGATTTCCAGCTCAAATATATCTGGAACCTGATCCAGAATCAGTTGCTCGCCATCCCGGCTAATCAGACTGGCATCAGGCTCCTTACCATTCAGACGCAGAGTGATCAACTCCAGCGACTCATGCCCATCCAGGTGCAGCTGCGTAGCGCTGGGAAAGTCTGGATGGCGCCTGACTTTCAGCAGGCTGGTAACGCGGGTGGAATCAGTTTCAAGATCAAAACGCAATGCGATGCTGTCAATCTGAAAACTGGGCGCGGTGTAGTCTTTCAGGTAGATAACCGGTTTAACTGACATGAAATCTGCTTTCCTTACGAATTAAGTATTTTCAGCACATCCGGCTCAAGTGGGTCGGATCCATGCTGCTTGCCATCAGTGCGCGTACGGTCGATAAAACCAACACGTTCTGATTCTGGCAGGTTACGCTTATGCTCATAGGCAATGACCGCACGCAAACTTTGCTCACGCTGTGCTTGTGTGAGCTTTTCTCCATTCGGCCATTTACCTAATTCGACAGAGCGCTTCATCGACTCATAGATGTCGACTGTCATGGCCTCTATCATTTCATCAAACGTCATCAAAGCTCTCCTGTAAAGTGATGTATTCTATCCGGACCCAGGCTTCAGGAGCGGCGCTGCAATAAACTGACTGGTAATACAAACATAAGTCCGATCAACAAGCCAACCAGGTGTGCTGTATTGGCCACGGCCGCCATACCAAACATCTGCAACATACCGGTGTAGCCTAACACCAACCAGAACAACATAAATCCCATCAGCGCAGGGGGCAATCCGAAAACAGGCCGCAAACCACGTTTATCCCACAACCAGGTGTAGCCTAAGACGGCATAAACAACCCCTGACATGCCACCGAACATCGGTCCACTGATCAAAAACTGGGCCAGGTTGGATACCAGAGCAGAAACCAGCACCAGGGCTAACAGCACCCAACGCCCCTGCAGCAGCTCAATACGCTGCCCTACAACCCAAACCCACATCAGGTTAAAAATCAGATGCAGTTCACTGAAGTGCATAAATGCAGGTGTTATCAAGCGCCACCATTGACCGGTTGATAGCATACCACCCAGCGTATGATGCAACAGCTGCCCACCTTGCACAGTGAAATCAGCAAAGGTCAGCAGACGCATCATGTCACGGTTTTCACCAAAACCAATTGCCAGCGAAACCACGACACTGATGACAATCAGACTCAGTGACAGCCAGCTTTTTTGCCATGCCATAAACAGTTTTCCCTAATCGATAAAGGCCACTTCCCTGGCGACATCCACCCAGACAAACTTACTATTCTGAATACGGGCTTCATCATCCAGGCGGTAGGCAACTAACTTGCCATACTTCACGGCACTATAATCCAGACACGCCACACTGGGAGAAAGTGCCTCGGGCTCGCCCTGGCACCAATAATGACCAATAAACAACGGCTTATTATCCTCACGATAACAGGTTAACTCGCTGCGTTGCTCACGGGTCAGCGGCAACCTGGCAAGATGTACCGGTAAAGGGTCCGGCTGAAATACTACATCATTCAAATAATAGGGATCACGAACCCAGAATTTAGTTCGAAAAAAACTGCGTTCAAAACCATCCCGACTCACCATCACTTCGTTATTGGGCAATTCCAGGTGCGTGCCTCTGAGCAGAATATCCATAATCTCATGCTCTTGCGAACCATCGACGGCCGAGCGAAACAAAAAGCCACGGCGCATACGATTACTGCCATTCATGGCGATAAAACGATCAACCAGGGTCTGATGCCAACAGGCATGCACCACGCGGAAATGCTCACAATCCAGAAACACCGGCATCTGCTCAAACCAGCTCAAGAAATCTCGCTGATCATCCGGGTGGTTGGCAAGCTGCTCCAGGGTTTCCTGCAGGATACGTTTATTGCGCGGCGTATGTTTACGCAGGTAAGGCTGCGCAAAACCGCTGGGAGCCGGTGTTGCATAACAAAGATAGTTGTATTCGTGATTACCCATAACGATTTGGGCATGGCCTGCAGAAACCATATCGTGCACCAGGTGCAAGGCTTCACGAATATGCGGCCCACGGTCAATAATATCACCCACAAAAATGGCCTGACGGCTAGGATGCTGATACACCCCTTGTTGCTGGGTATACCCCATCCGACTGAGCAGGATACGCAGGCTCAGGGCACATCCATGCACATCACCAATAATATCGTATCCAGAAAATGTTCTGTCGTTCAAAGGTGTCTCCTTTATCATTGTAGGAGCCCGGTCTCCGGGCGATGCTTCGCTCGCGAAGCGAGCTCCTACACAAGGTGCCGTCTCTATCCATTGTAGGAGCCCGGTCTCCGGACGATGCTTCGCTCGCGGAGCGAGCTCCTACAATGAGCTCCTACAATGAGCTCCAGCCCAGTTTTTCCCGGCAGGTTTGATAAAAATTGTAATCTCTGGGGTGCAGAAGCCGAAGCTTGTGCGATTTCTTCCGGATCGAAATCACGTCACCCGGTACCAGACTGAAGTCTGCCTGCCCATCACAGGAAATAGTCGGATAAGTTGAGTTTTCTTCACTGATCACCAGCTTCAATTCGCTGTTCCCACTGACCACGATCGGACGGCTGGACAGGGTATGCGGAAACATCGGCACCAATACCAGCGCATCCAGCTTAGGGTGCATAATCGGCCCACCTGCTGATAGCGCATAGGCTGTCGATCCGGTTGGAGTCGATACAATCAGACCATCGGAGCGCTGGGTATACACAAACTGCCCTTCAATATAGAGCTCAAACTGAATCATACGGGTTGCTTTACCGGGATGGAGCACACAATCATTCAAGGCCACCAACTCCCCAACCGACTCGCCCTTTCGGCGTACGGATACATCCAGCAAAAAGCGGCTGTCAACACTGTAGCCCCCCTCAAGTACTTCAGCTACTCGTTCTTCAAGATCCTGGGGTGAAATATCTGTCAGAAACCCCAGGTTACCACGGTTAACTCCCAGCACAGGAATATCACTGCGTGCCAGTGAACGCGCAGCTCCCAGTAAACTGCCATCACCACCCACAACGATGGCCAGATCACAGATTTCACCCATCATCTTGCGTTTACAGGTCTGGCGACCATGGCCTGGCATCACTTCAGCAATTTTTTCATCCAGTATTACATTCAGGCCGCGCTCTTCCAGAAACCGCATGAGCTGTTTCAAGGTATCGATAACCGCCTTACTACCCAGGCGCCCGATCAAGCCGATGTTGCGAAAGTTATCCATAGATCTCTCTCTCAGTTGTATGCTGTTCATTATTATAGAGGTAGTGGTCCATAAAAAGCAGGTGCCAAACGTCGTAACCTGGTGTCACACCCCCTGAGCCCCTGCATACCACCGGTGTGCAACAGCGCCACATGAGAACCAGGCGCGAATTGGCGCTGCAGGATCATACGCATTAACTGATGGAAAACACGCAGGGTATAAACCGGATCCAGATCAACACCATAACATGCTGAAAGCTGCCACCAAAGCGCAGCAAGCTGGGGTGAAAGTCTGGCATAGGGCAGATCACCAGGTAACACCTGATAACCTTCTGGTTTTGCTAAACCCGCCGCAGCCCAGTGAGCCTGCAACATCGCCTCAGCTTCAACGGCACTGATTTTTAAAGCCGGCATAACGAGCACCTTCACCGATGCAGGTCGTGCCGCAATCAAGCCTGCGGCTGTGGCGCCTGTGCCAGCCGCACAAGCCAGATAGTCAAATGGCTGAGTGCGCACAGGCAGTGCAGCCCATATATCGCCACAAGCGCTGACAGCGGCGGCTGAACTCCCGCCTTCAGGGACCCATTGAAAGTCACCCAACCTCTGCTGCAACTGACTGATATACGCCGGATCATAGCGCCGCGCGTACTCCTGACGCGAGACAAACACCAAGCGCATTCCCCAGCGCTGTGCATCTTGCAAGGTAGGATTAGACGCTGAAGTCGCTTCGCCACGAATTACACCAATAGTTGCAATGCCAAACTGCTGCCCGGCATAGGCAAGTGCGTGGATATGATTGGAGAATGCACCACCAAAACTCAGTATCGGACGTCCGGGATGGCAGCGAGCCTCAGCCAGAGCTGGCTGTAACTTGAACCATTTATTGCCACTGATCTGCGGATGAGTATGATCCAGATGAAGAATAGAAAACTGAACACCAAAAGTATTGCACAAAGGCAAGTCTAGTGTTTGCAATGGAACTTGCGGAATGACTATAGACATGAAACGTTACATTCTTCTACTGAAGAACAGACCACATAATGGCGGAACGGACGGGACTCGAACCCGCGACCCCTGCGTGACAGGCAGGTATTCTAACCAACTGAACTACCACTCCAATTACATCACTGCTTTTGCATTCGCTACGCTCTGCCAGGTTGGCATCCCGTAACGAGGTGCGAATTCTAATGGAATTCTGATCTTTGTCAAACAGTTCAGCGAAAAAAAATTAGTATTTTTCTATCCAGGCCACAAACAAATCGATCTATGCCTTGTCACACGTGGCATACGGCTATTTTACACATTTCTTCTTGATCATAACAAACGCCAACCGCTAGAGTAACTCTAATCACTTAAATCACAATCAGAGTTAGCCCATGAGATCTGCTTCAACCCCGGTGATGAATGCGCTGGACCAGTTTATCGAAAAATTGCACCAAAACTGCCAGATCCACGGCTGGCCACAACAAGCCTATGACCCCGAATGGCCCAGCGATTGCTGGCAAAATGAAGCCCAGGAAGGTGTACTGACACTGTGGAAGCCGGTGCTGCAGCGCCAAACCACTGATATGTTTCAGCGTTTAGGTGAAGCACTCGATACTGAACTGCATCCGGATATTGCTGACTTCTATAGTCGCTATTGGTCCGATCCACTGCCAGCCCAAGCTGAACAAGGAGAGCTTTCGTTACTGCAAGTCTGGAATAACGACGATCTGGAGCGCCTGCGTGCCAACCTGATTGGACATGCATTAGAAAAGCAGCGCCGCAAGCTGCCGTTGACACTGTTCTTTGCAGTTACCCTGCCAGATGCTAATCTAATGCTGAGCGTGAATAATGCTGACGGCAGCATCTGGCTCGAAGCACCGGGAAAGCCGCCTCACCAGCGCCTGGCCGATTCATTGGCCGATTTTTTAACCACCTTAGAACCCTTACCCTTCGATTGAGAGGTACCCGCTGTGCGTCTAACCTACCTGATTCTGACTCTGATACTACTGAGCCTGCTTGCTGGCTGTTCCGGGCCCTTGCCGCAGCGGGTCAACCTGCAACCGGAGGTGGTTTCAGTCCCTCGCCTGCCACAGTCCATACCCTTGCGCGTGGATGTGGTCTATCCATCCAGACAGCTGCAAATCGGCAGCATTGCTGATCGTCTGGGTAATGAAGTACCGGTTTCCGTCACAGACAATATCCAAACTGAAATAACCCAGGCTGCCTTGAAAACACTGGAACGCATGGGTGTCGCCACCAGCAGTCAGGCCAATGCCAACTTAACCCTGACATTGGAACACCTTAGCTATCATCATCGCAGTGACGGCGTCAGACGCGAGCTGATCGGTGTTATGCGCATTAGCATGCAAGCGGTCGATGGCCAGCGTCGCTACCAGGGCAAGTTCGAATCGGAATCCCGCGAAGAGGTACTGCGCACCCCAACTGAGCAAAAAACTCGGGAATTCATCAATGATCTGGCTAGTGAAGCCCTGTTCCAGGCCTTCAATGACCCGGAATTCACCCGCTACCTGATAGCGGGTGCAAGGTGAAATAAACGCAGCATTGAATTTAGATTGCCAGAGCGTATTATAGGCGGCTTTGAATAACCTGGCCGACAAGCTTTAAGCCACAGCGTATAAGCCATAGCGCCATTGATGGAGCGCAGGATCATCTATATGTCAGTAATTCGCAAGTCCAACAAACTGATCAATGTCTGCTACGACATCCGCGGCCCGGTAATGCAGGAAGCCAAACGCCTGGAAGATGAAGGGCATCGCATCCTCAAGCTGAATATCGGCAACCCGGCCCCTGGGGTTTTAATGCACCGGAAGAGATCGTACAGGATGTGATCCATAACCTGTCCGAAGCCCAGGGCTATTGTGACTCAAAAGGGGTGTTTTCAGCGCGCAAAGCGGTCATGCATGAGTGCCAGCGCAAGTCGATCCGTAATATCACTCTGGAGGATATTTATATCGGCAACGGGGTATCAGAGCTAATTGTTATGGCCATGCAAGGCCTGCTCAATGATAACGATGAGATGCTGATCCCGGCTCCAGACTATCCACTCTGGACCGCGGCTGTCAGCTTGTCAGGTGGCACGCCGGTTCACTACCGTTGTGATGAAGACAATGAGTGGTTTCCGGATATAGACGATATCCGCGAGAAAATCACCGAGCACACCCGTGGCATCGTGGTAATTAATCCCAATAACCCACCGGCGCCTCTACCCGGAAGCCTGTTATTACAGATTCTGGAGCTGGCACGTGAGCATTCACTGATCGTGTTTGCTGATGAAATTTATGACAAGATTCTGTTCAATGGCGCTGAACATACGTCAATTGCCGCTTTGGCAGATGATGTGCTCTGCCTGACCTTCAATGGTCTGTCAAAAACCTACCGGGCTGCCGGGTTCCGTTCCGGCTGGATGATTGTCAGTGGCCCGAAACACCGCGCTCGCGATTATATTGAAGGGCTCGACATGCTCGCCAGCATGCGTCTCTGCGCCAATGTTCCGGCACAGTATGCAATCCAAACGGCTCTGGGTGGCTAT
Organism: Nitrincola sp. A-D6; assembly: GCF_000764495.1. GTDB lineage: Bacteria > Pseudomonadota > Gammaproteobacteria > Pseudomonadales > Balneatricaceae > Nitrincola. The sequence goes on along the minus strand of NZ_JRLB01000097.1, from coordinate 5,104 downwards.
CAAAGTATCAATGAATTGATTATTCCCGGCGGTCGTCTACATGAGCAGATGGAACTGGCCCACCAGTTGCTTAACGCGATACCGGGTGTATCCTGCGTCAAACCCAAGGGAGCCTTGTACCTTTTCCCTAAACTCGACCCGGGGGTTTATCCGATCCACAACGATGAGAAATTTGCACTGGACCTGTTGCAGCAACAGAAGGTTCTGGTGGTTCAGGGTAGCGGCTTCAACCTGCAGGATACACAACACTTTCGTTTGGTGTTTTTACCCTCGGTTGACCTGCTGACTGAAGCCATAGAACGCATTGCAATTTTCCTGAAAACCTATGAACAATAAAGTATTTGCAACAAAGCCGGTCTATACTAAATACGTCTAAGATCAAATCAGGAATGGCAGCTAACATGTTTATCAAGATCAAAAAGAACTCTGGTATTTCAATGCAGCACAACGGTGTCGAAAAACGCCATATTGTCCCGGTAACCTCGAATTTTCTGCTCAATCTTGATCAGGTTGCTGAAGCGTCATTTTACACGCTGAAAGAAACCAAGATCAGTTATGATCTGGAAGGTCATCCGGTAGAATTTCCGATGCATACCGCTGTTGTACATTTGCAGATGAGCTACCTTTATGCGCTCTACACAGAAGACCACAACAAGCGCAAAGGGCGTATGGCCGAGCGTCAGTATTACAAGCTCTTTTTCCGCCCAGAGAATCTGGATGCCTATCAAGAGCTGCGCCAGGCCATAGAAACGCAGGTCATCAACCTGTAACTGTCACTGCATTTATCAAGCCCCTTATGTGGGCTTGATTCCCCGATACCTGTTTTGGGTATCGACACTGCCCTGCTATTGAAACTTTCCTCTCCCGCCCCTATCTAAACGACAGATTATTTAACTTGATGGAAACTGACTGCAATGAGAATTCTACTCTTTCTGGCCACTAACCTGGCCGTGCTGGTGGTTGCCAGCATTACCCTTAACCTGCTGGGCGTCGGACACTACCTGGAAGGTTCCGGGCTGAATATGACTTCGCTGCTGATTTTCTGTGCCGTGTTTGGTTTTGCTGGCTCATTTATCTCCCTGTTTCTATCCAAGTTCATGGCAAAACGGGCGACCAACACGCAAATCATCGAGCAGCCTCGCACAGCTGAAGAACGCTGGTTGATGGAAACTGTTGCTGAGCTGTCTGAAAAAGCGGGCATCAAAATGCCTGAGGTGGGCATTTTTCCGGCGCAGCAGTCCAATGCTTTTGCTACCGGCTGGAACAAAAATGATGCACTGGTTGCCGTAAGTGCCGGCCTGCTCCAGCGTTTTCGGCCTGAAGAAACCCGCGCGGTGCTGGCCCATGAAATAGGCCATGTTGCCAATGGTGATATGGTTACCCTGTCGTTGATTCAGGGGGTAGTAAATACCTTTGTGATGTTCTTTGCCCGCATAGCTGCGCATGCCGTAAATAGTTTCGTCAACCGGGGAGAAGGCGGACGAGGTATTGGCTACTTTATCACCGTGTTCGTATTTGAAATTATTTTCGGCATTCTGGCATCGGTCATCGTCTCCTGGTTCTCACGCAAACGCGAGTTCCGCGCTGATGAAGCGGGCGCAACTCTGGCCAGCCCGGCGGCGATGATCGGTGCATTACAGCGCCTCAAAGCCGAACAGGGTATTCCTGACCAGATGCCAGACCAGTTAATGGCCTTTGGTATCAACAGCCACTTGAAACAGGGTTGATGCAGTTACTGTCAACGCATCCGCCACTGGATGATCGTATTGCCGCTCTGCAGCAGTACCGCTAAAGCGCCAATCAGACCGCAATCGGCAACGGTGGTTGCGGTCTTTGTGGACCCTGCGGATCATCGTCCCGATCGGATTGTTCGAGAATGTAGGCCAGTATCGCATCCGCCACGCGGGCATGCAGATCGGGCAAACCGGTATTACCAAACAAACGATTAAACTCCAGCACATAGGGGTGATCTCCTACCATGGCAATATCAAACCCGGCATGATCCAGATTCAGCGCTTCAGCCAAATCCAGCGCCAGCTTGACCGCCGCAAGATGCAACGGACTGAGATCCACCTGGCCACCGCGGGAGACATTATTATGAAAGCCATCCTGACCCTGTAAGCGCCAATAGCCGGCAACCAGCTTTCCGCCAACGATGATGATGCGCATATCCCGATCGATGGGCAGGTATTCCTGAGCATAAATAACATCAGTGCGTGCCAGATACGCCATCCAGTCAGCCCGGTTTTCAATCAGAAATACACCCTCCCCCATACTGCTTTTGGGGATTTTGGCAACAAAGGCAGATCCATTTTGTCCCAGACTTCCGATGCACGTGACTCGGTATTAGCCTGTATTTCTGTTTCGGGGGTATTGGCAGGCACCAATAGCCGGAAGGCGCGGGTCATCTCAATTTTATTATGACCAAGCAGGTAGGACGACAAACTGGGAAAGATTCTTTTCTTTAACCCGAATACCAGTGCATTGACTTGCCAGTACTCGGGAAATAATACCCAGTCGGCAGCCAGTATTTCAGCTTTCTGGCGAAACATATTTTCAGGTTTAATAACCGTCACGCCAGGAAGGCGCAGGGTGCGAAACGCATCAAAGGATACGAGGTTCATTCAGTGTTAGTCGGTAGTTGAATTGCCGCAGATTTTACTGCTGGACTAACTTGGCGTCGACTATTATTTGCACTAGCTGTCAGGCAACTGATCTCTTACAATAGACGTCTTGCAGGAATCAGCCAGCCTAGCGCCTCCCGCAACACAGAATTGTCACCCTAACGTGCGACGCTACTCACTAACTCTGAACCACAGGCTGCCACTCATGAAGTTCCGTTTTCCCGTCATTATCATCGATGAAGATTTTCGCTCCGAAAACATTTCCGGCTCAGGTATTCGCGACCTGGCTCAGGCCATCAGTACTGAGGGAATGGAAGTAGTGGGATTCACCAGCTATGGTGATTTAACCTCATTTGCACAACAGGCCAGCCGCGCTTCCTGTTTTATTTTATCCATTGATGATGAAGACTTTGCCGAAGCGGGCGAAGATCAATCCGGTTGCGCCTTGAACGCGATCCGCGACTTTATTATTGAGGTGCGTAAGCGCAACGACGACATCCCGGTGTTTCTGTACGGAGAGACTCGCACTTCCCGGCATATTCCGAATGATATACTGCGTGAGCTGCACGGCTTCATTCATATGTTTGAAGATACCCCGGAGTTTGTTGCACGCCATATTATTCGCGAAGCGCGCAAGTACCTTGAAAATCTGGCACCACCCTTCTTCCAGGCACTGATGGAGTATGCCAGTGACAGCTCCTACTCCTGGCACTGTCCCGGTCACTCTGGTGGCGTCGCGTTTCTGAAAAGCCCGGTTGGGCAGATGTTCCATCAGTTTTTTGGTGAAAATCTGTTACGTGCAGATGTCTGCAATGCGGTCGAAGAACTGGGTCAACTGCTGGATCACACCGGCCCAGTATCGGCCAGTGAAGCCAATGCGGCGCGTATTTTCAATGCCGATCACCTGTTTTTCGTCACCAACGGCACCTCTACCTCTAACAAGGTGGTGTGGCACTCAACAGTAGCACCCGGCGACATCGTGCTTGTCGATCGCAACTGTCACAAATCGATTCTGCACTCCATCATCATGACCGGTGCCGTGCCGGTATTTTTGATGCCAACCCGAAATCATTACGGCATCATCGGCCCGATTCCAAAATCTGAATTTGAACTGGAAACCATTCAGCGCAAGATAGAGCAAAACCCGTTTGCGCGAGAAGCAGTGAACAAAAACCCGCGTATTCTGACCATCACTCAGAGCACCTATGACGGCGTGCTCTACAACGTCGAAACCATCAAATCAATGCTCGGTGATACCATCGATACACTGCATTTTGATGAAGCCTGGCTGCCGCACGCCTCTTTCCACGAGTTTTACAAAAACATGCATGCGATCGGCCCGGATCGCCCACGTTCGGAAAACTCACTGGTGTTTGCAACCCAATCGACCCACAAGTTATTGGCAGGCCTGTCGCAGGCTTCGCAGATTCTGGTGCAGGACGCCAGTGCCCGCAAGCTGGACACCCACCGCTTTAATGAATCCTACCTGATGCATTCATCCACCAGCCGCAGTATGCCATTATCGCTTCCTGTGACGTGGCAGCCGCGATGATGGAGCCCCCGGGAGGTCATGCACTGGTTGAAGAATCCATTCTGGAAGCGCTGGATTTTCGTCGCGCCATGCGTAAGGTCGATGAAGAGTTTGGTAGTGACTGGTGGTTCAAGGTTTGGGGACCGGACTATCTTGTTGAAGAAGGTATTGGTGATCGCGAGGACTGGGTTATCCATGCTGGCGATACCTGGCATGGCTTTGGCGAAATTGATTCCGGATTTAACATGCTTGATCCGATCAAGGCTACCATCATCACTCCGGGACTTAATCTGGCCGGTGAATTTGATGAACAGGGTATTCCGGCAGCCATTGTCAGCCGCTATCTTGCCGAGCATGGCATCATCATTGAGAAAACTGGCCTGTATTCCTTCTTTATTATGTTCACCATTGGTATTACCAAGGGGCGCTGGAACTCCATGGTCACTGAGCTGCAACAGTTCAAGGATGACTATGATCGTAACCGCCCACTCTGGCGAGTGATGCCGGAGTTTGCCAAAAAGTATCCAGCTTATGAGCGCAGAGGCTTGCGTGATCTGTGTAATCAGATACACAACGTCTACAAGGAATATGATGTTGCCAAGGTGACTACGGAGATGTATCTATCCGAGATCGAACCGGCGATGACCCCAGCGGATGCCTGGGCACGTATGGCCCACCGCGACGTGGAACGGGTATCAATTGATAATCTCGAAGGCCGTGTCACGGCGATGCTGGTTACGCCCTACCCACCAGGCATTCCATTGCTGGTGCCGGGTGAACGCTTCAACGCTACGATTATTCGCTACCTGAAATTTGCCCGCGATTTCAACGCCCTGTTCCCCGGGTTTGAAACCGACGTACATGGGCTGGTACGTGAGAAGGCCGAAGGCGGAGATGCTTACTTTATCGATGTCGTTAAAAACTGATCGACACCACGGGCTTATTTTAG
>NZ_JRLB01000096.1 GCF_000764495.1 Nitrincola sp. A-D6 | reverse complement strand
CAGTCTATAAAAGAGATAGTCATACCATTGAACATGTTTGGGTTTACGTTTTGGCCCTAGTTGATCCAGCCACCTCGGATTAGGATTAGTTAAATAGTCGGTCAGAAAATCACGTAAATAATAGGATTGATACTTGACCATCGCGCCATTCAGGAAGCAACTGGCGCCTATACTCAACAAGCCATTTTTTTGTTTATACGGAAGGGGCAACCAGATATTTAACGGACCACTCATATTATAAGGATCGTTAGCCTGTTTACCGCGAGGCACATGGGCTTCGATCACTTGTAATGGATCACTCATACCTGGTGGAAAGTGAACACAGACAAAATGACCCCGCATCCAAGTGTAGATGATTCGTCGCTTTCGATCGATACGATAAGGATTACCCACCGCTATATTTAATAAAAACCAAGGAATAACTATTATGCCGATAAAAAATAATCCTGCAACGATGCCGCGGCCGTGGCGGTTTATCTGACCAGCTTTAAACTCTTCATAATCTCTACCAGAATAAGTAAAACCTGGATTGTTTTCATCCTCGTATCGTAAAAATGCTGACTTAATACTTTCTTCTCTATTAAACATTTTATATATAGCAGCATATGCAACCCCTGGTTCACCATCTGATGTAAACCAGCCAGGATCGTACGAGGGCCCTAACCCCAATATTAATGCAAAAAATATTAACTTGAACCAAGCATTCAAGATATCTGAAACAAATGAAGGTATTTCAATAGTATCGTCATCAATACGCGTGATTGATAGATTCATCACCTCAATCACTTCGGGACTTTCCGTTGGATTGGAAATAAGTTGCGGAGGTGGTAACGACATCAGGTTATCCTATATTTTATTTAGCTTTTATTGCTGTAATTTCAAGCGGTTCTAACATGATAAATCTCTGTGCTTCACCATCCGGCATCAATCTATCAAAGCTTACGGTTAAGCGAAGCCTCTTCTCGTCAGCATAAGCAGATAAATGTAACGATGCGACACCAGGGCCTACCCATTCACGACGTATCTGATGACTTTGTATCCTTGCCCAAGTTGAAGAGCCAGTCATCATGCCGTGTGCACCTCGCGGCTGATAATTTTCTAAGCTGATAGATAATTGGGCTAACTGATCTTTATCAGTTAATCCCTCAAATTCAATTTGAACAATCCAGTCCTTTAATTGTTTGGCTGTAATTGGCCAGACTAATTTTTCGAAGGCGCGCATCTCTTTATTCAGGGCATTTTCTAAATTTCCAGAGTTAAGTAGCCCAAGTGAGTCTTTTAGTTGATCTGAAAACTCTTCGGGGCGCTCTTCACCCCAGTACCTTTCACTACTCCCCCAAAACCCCTCATAAATCCATTGCTCTAAGCCAGTTCTGCTTGAGGCGGTGAACAAAAGGCCGAGGGCGATCATTACGCCGCCGATGATGGCACCAGGAACACCAAAAGCAACAAGTTTGGTTCCTAACATCACTACAGTACCTGAGCTAAAGGTGGTCAATACACTTCCTATCAAAGACGCAGACATCACCAATGACCCCACTCCCTGCAATGCATGGCCTGACATTAAGGCATAGTCTTCGCGTTTATACCCTTCTGCGCCTTGGCCTGCGGAGACGAGTAAGCCGGTGACGAGAGCAAGCCCTCCTAATAGCTTGGCATACTTGGCTCTTTCCAACAGCTGTGCATTTGAGATTCCACCGATATTGGCTTTTTGAGGCAGTATATAGTTTTTTCCTGTAGCCCCACTGATCGCATAGGCGGCGAAGCGCGTCGCAAGACGGCTCGCCTGTTGAGCCGTCCGAATATAGGTGGGTTCGGCTCTTAGGGTGGCATAGTTGCCAACTACGGTGCTGAAGGCAAGGCTGAGTTGCACGGCGGGCAGGTTGGCGATGGCGCCGGCTTTGGATCGGGCGTCGAAGTTGTGGCTGTCGTGCCAACCTTTGATGGTTTGTTGGGCACTGAACAGGGCTAAGACCATGGCGATGCCTGACAATCCAGTGCTGACTTTTCCGACAGGGGTGTCGGTGATGTGATCGTAGGTGATGATGTCGATAGTGCCATAACGGTGTGTGGACTGCTGTAGGCCACTATTTCTTCCATGTGAACTTTGTCCGTCTGAGGATACTGTTAAGGTCGAAGACTCCCCTATCAAGAACCGTTCATAATACTGATGCATTTGGTTATTTAATTCACTGGTGGGGATGCGTACCTTGCGTTCGGTTACCCCTATTAATCTTTCTAAATGTGTTTTTTGAATCTGGCTATTGTCCTCAAACAGGGTTGTTGAAACTTCGATATAAACGTCAAAAAATGTTTGCTGTATCCGATTGATGACGATCGGATCCGAAAGCTCATTAACGATTTCTGATGCCACTTTGGTCATCCCAGCGAAAAGAATGGCCCATTCAGAATTATCCCAATCGTTTCCTTCAATATCATCTGGATTTAGTTTGAGCTTGTTATAAAGGGCTGCCGGTGTAAACGCATTGAGCCTCACGCCATCGACATAAGCACCGAGTTGACTGGCTGCAAATCCGATGCATTGCTCACATCTTTTTTGCTCTGCGCCTTGTAACGCCAATCTTGCGGGTTCGTGTACGCCTGGTCGTTGATCCAGTGTTTTCCAGTACTCCGCAAGGCGCTTATATTTCTTTCGCTGCTCTGGGCCATAGGTGGCAAATTTGTGTCTCAGTTCGTCGGCTGAGCGGTTAAAGGGGTCTGTACTAAACACTTTTCGAGTGGCATAGGTAATGTTATTCCACAACTGTATACCTGGATCTACATACCGTTTATTGATCGTATTTTCTAATTTATCGACAGAAGCAATCGCTTTTGCTGTCACCATCGCGTAGTGATGTTCTGTTTCGTAGTTTTGGATATTGGCTTCTTCAATTTCCAATAAGCGCAGCAGGTCTTTGGCTTCGCCCAGGGTGTCTTGTATGGCTACGATTCGAGCATATTCATAGCGCTCTCGAATATGTTCATTGTCGCTGTTTTTCATTTGCTCGAAGGGGGTGATATCCAGTTGACCGATCGCCGTATGACGAAGCACATTAGCTTCACGCTCTTCCGGGTCGCTATCTTTGTAGTCTTCGACTAACGCTTGCAGATTATCCAGCTTCATCACATGAGGATCTGTGCCGTCCTCTTCATGCAGTGTGAAGGGTTGCATGACCCTATCGCGCCAACTGGGATTACGTTCTATCTCCTCGAACATGTACGCAGGCCAACGTTCTTCGCTGTAGGCAATGTAGGTATCCATTGCAGCCATATTGACATAGGTAAAGGGCTCGGATTCCATTTGATGGGCAATCCACTCACTCCGTGCTGTACCATTTTTCCAGGTGTAGTTGTAATACTGAAAGGTGCTGGCACAGGCCGTAGGTTCGTCGTTGGAATTACAATCATCGGCACGGGTTTGATAACGAAAAATTAGCCAGGTCATATTTTTATCAGTGCAATCGCTTTCGTTAAAGCCTAAGTAACCGTAAAAATAGATATAACCTTGACGAATTGAAGCGATTTGATGATGTGGAGAATTTCCGATACCTCCGGGAGCTTGCAGTGCCTGGGGCAGATCGTCCAGATCCGTTAACAATATTTCATCTGACACCACATAACGACAGGGAATAATGGGAACAATTTTTCGTGGGTCACAGTAAGCGATGCTGTCGTTTGTTTTTGCCATAGTGTCTATTCATCCTTGCTTAGATAGCGTTATTCTTGATTTTGCCCGGGTATTGGAAAATTAATGGTATCGACCGGCACCAAATGAAAGCGTTCTTTATGATCAGGTCGTGAGTAGAGTACTAAGCTTTGGCCTGTATAATCCGACATATAGTACTCATTGAAGATATCTTCCGGCATAGGAAGCCCTTCGGATGGTGATAACGAAAAGTACCTTTAATCCAGAGTCTCGGGTCAACATACTCCCCTTCAAACAGATCGGGGGTCGCTTCAGATAATTGACAGAAGCGTGCCAGTCCATACATATCTACCCCCCGATCAACATCAAGTTATCCGGAATAGTACGTTGCCATTGGGCTGCTAACTCTGCACGCGTCAGCGTCAATGTCTCTTCATAAAATTCCATTTCATTGGGGTGTTTAACATAGTTTGTAAAGCACTGTTGAGTCATAAGAGCCTCTTCTAAATTTGTTTTTACTGTCTCAGCATGATTATCAGTAGAAGTACAACCCAATAAAGCACTTGCCATTGCTGCTATACACATCATGGTAAAACACTGCCTATACCTGACACGGCTGATGCTATGGAAATTGAAAACCATTGGTAATCCGTCCTTCATTGCTCACGTTCAAAGCAGGGTGTTGGGTTTGTAGTGCTCGCATTTGGCGCGCAGGCACTTCAAACGTTGGTGCAAAGGTAGACACTGCCCCTCGCGTTAAAAAATTACCACCTTGAAGCTTTAAGTTCAGGGGATTCGCCTGTCGTATATTAAAGCCCACCCCCACTTCTGATATAACTTCCATAGCGAAGGTAAAGCAATGATTATTGGCAACATTATAAGGTTGAGCGCCCCCTTCAGGACCTTCTTCTACCTGCTGTCGCCTTTGCTCAGCAAATTCTTTCATAATATCAAACGCCCCATTGGGTAGTTCAATATAGACGGCTTCAAAGTCATAGCCAGCAGTCGGATTGTTGGTTTGCGCCAATGACCTTAATAATGATGCGAAGCTTGCTGAGTCAGGTTTGTTGCTATCATCAAAGGTGATGACTGAGGGAGACAAGGCTACCGCTCTGACTCGACCAAAACCTCTAGCGCCATCATATCTACCATATTCTAAGTATGCTACCGCACCTGTAACTCCATTGATGATCGCTATTCCCGCATGTCCCAAACCAGTGACGGCAGGCCCTTGAGGTCTTATGCTCTGGATAGATAGTGGTGGTGATGCATCTGGATCAGTAAACGTTACTTGCAGACTGGCTTCCACATCAATACCATCAAAGGGTATTTGCTCACGCACAGCGGCCACGGGAATAGTGATAGGCTGATTGGGATAGACAATGGGAATAGCGATATCGCAAGGGCCAGGACACCTCGCTATTGACTGATTCAAACTAGGGCGCGTCATGAGAAGCACTCCGGTTTACTTTAATCATTAATCGACCTAAGCGAATGGAATCAGGCATCGACTGATTTGCAGTCAACTCACCTGTTAGCTCTTCTTTGTCCAACAGGTTTTCATCGTGAGCTAACGCATAATCGAGTATTTTTCGGATGGTCTCTCGTTCTTCAAACTGATGATCCTGAATAGATTGCATCACACTAGCAAACAATTCCTCATGCATCCCTTTTTCATCCACATACAGCTTTCGCAACCGATAAATAAACAACTCCAGACTGCGTTTATGTAACTCAGTGGATAAGGTTTCATCCAAAACCAATTCACAGCCCACTTTGGGTATATCGTCCAAAGATTGGGTTTTAAAGAAATCGATACCGTCCATGGAAATACACAGCATAGAGTGGATTAAGTGTGGTGGCATAATAGCCAGCCCCTTTGCAGGAGATAACTGCCTTAACACCACTAGAAAAAAATTACTGTCCCAAAAACGGTAAAATAACCACTTACCCTGTTCATTTTTAACCTTCGTAAAACGCCTAAAGTGAGTGCCTAATTGATCCATAAGTGCACGTGAACGGAAGTAGATGCCTGGATATTTATCCCATAGATCGGACGCCATGCCTGTTTTACTGAACAGTTGACGGGTAAATTTATGATGTTCTTTCAGCTCGACAAGGTAAGGTGCGGCCGATTTTAGACTCTCTTCGGCATCCCCTTTAAAAAGGCATTGGAAAGGCAAATTAGCCTCTTCCAGCCTTTCTAATAGCAATGGAACGCGGGATGAATCTAAGACCGCATAGGTTCGTAATGATGGCACCTGCGGCTGATTTTTATATAGATTTTGCTCTTCTAGTGAGGGCGGTGAAACTTCAAATAAATACGGATAGAGCGAAGGAGGCACGCTCAATGTGTCTAACATGCCAAGTTGGGAATCCAGCGGCACAACGTCTGCCAATGTTTCATGAACTAACCAATCTTCCAGTGATACGTGATCGAGCGATTGCTGATGCACTTTAATGTCGCTAATTTCGACAGGATGGTCGGGTGAAACAATTCGTGCCAATCCTATCACGTTAGCATCATGTCCTTTAGACTTGATCCATTGTGTAGCTGGCATCACATTATCGACCCAGTAAAGAGTGTACCCCTTACCTGCTAATGCATCTCGAGCAGCTTCAAGAAAGTCTTGACGGTCTGTAGCCCAGATAGCCGCTAATGCAACATAGCTTTTGCTATCATCGATATTTCTTGCCCTTAAAAAGCAATCTCCAACCCAAGGAATAAAGCTCATGATTTCTTCATCCTAACCAATGAACATTACAAAACATCATGGTTGTACCTTGCTTTGCGAAGCACCTGAAATGATTTGCCCACCGCCCGATGTTTTACATCCAATATAGCAATGGCCTTTCCATCATCTAAAGAATTAATCGCTCCTTCAACAATGACACAACCGCAGGAAATTTTATCGCCCACTCTGGCAACGGCCTTTCCTTCTACTATGCCACTTCCACCACTGACGATCGTACCTCTACCATGGCCTTTTTTAGGGCAGACATGAGCATCTCCAACACGCGCAATCGGCAACATAGATTATCCCTTTTTCTTTCTTTCACATTCTTCGCAGATGGCCTGAATTTCATTGGATGCTAAATTCAACGTAGGTACTTGCGCACCACCACTTCCGCCCATCGAGACAGCGCCTTTTAAACGAATATTGGGAGCTTCTAATGTGATTCCAGAACCATCAATGACAATTTTTCCCGCAGGGCCCGAGATAATAAATTTTTTATAGGCCTTTAAGTGATGAACACCCGTATTGGTATCAATACTGGTTCCAACATCCAGCTTATAGGTTCCATTAACCTGTCCTTCATAGTTCCGGCCTGTCTGGTAGAGGTGGTCGGCATAGATATTCTGTTTAAGAATATTGCCAACACCCTCTATATGATCTTTGCCATAATGTTCATGCTGCGTTCTCCCAATATCATAATGAACATCACGACCTATGGAGTATCGCCCATCATTTACGATGGTTTCATCATGATCATGACCAACATTGATTTTCTTATCATTACCGATGCGTTCAGACTGATTCTGTCCGACAGACTTCGCCCTGTCTCGACCTATTTGATGCGTTTCATCATTCAAGATAACGGTATTATGGTCTTTCTGTGCATGTAGATATATTTGTTCCTGCCCAGCCTCATCCTCAAAGGAGAGCTCATTAAAACCCTCGCCCTTGTGCGTATCACTGCGCAGGGTCATGCGGGTTTTTTGGGCGGGCAAAGTGTTGGGTGGCATCTGCTCGGCGTTATACACGCGACCGGTGATGATCGGTCGATCCGGGTTGCCATCGTAAAAATCGACAATCACTTCCTGACCAATGCGGGGTATGAAGACGCCACCCCAGTTTTTACCGGCCCAGTTGTTACTCATGCGCACCCAGCAGGAGCTGTTTTCGTTGTACTGGCCGTAGCGGTCCCAGGGAAACTGGATTTTTACCCGGCCATAGTTGTCGGTGTAGATCTCTTCACCCGCCGGACCGACCACCATGGCATTTTGGGGGCCCTGCATTTTCGGCCAACCGGTGATCATCGCCGGACGATAAACGCGGGAAGCCGGCATGGCGCGGAATGCATTTTTGTATTCGCGCTCGACGTCATCCTGGCTGGTATAACTGTAATCACTCGCTTGGTGATCTACGCCCAGCAGCAAGTAATCATCCATTTCGTCAGGAGCGTCATCGTGACGGTTCAGGGTAAAGCTGTGCCCTGGAGTGAAACTCCGGCAGCCACTTTCGCCCTTGACCTGATCGTGCGAGGCTTCATCCTGCTCAACCCGCAAACGGGTGAGTTGATCACCGAAGCTTTTGTCCTCATAGCGCCCTGGGTAGATGAAATGTTCAAAGCGTTTCACACCATTTAATGGCATGTCTGCCGCGACACCGGTTTGCAGGCGATCTGAGGGCTTTTTGAAATCATAGTCACGCTTGGCATAGCGTCCGGTACGAAACTCATACTGGTGGGTCCAGGCATGAATACTGTGAGCTGAGAGCGAACCAGCCCGATAGCTGACAGAAGACTCTTCACAGGGCTCATAAGCACCATTATGGTCAGCAATAATCAGGGTATGCTTGTCTTTTTCATGCAGGAAATAGTAGAAAATCCCTTCCTCTTCAAACAGGCGTGACAGGAAGGTAAAGTCACTTTCCTGGTATTGGACGCAATAGTCCTTGTGCGGGTGTTGTCCGATCAGTCGGAACTCAAAATCATTAAAGCCATTTTCAGAAAAGATCTCTGTGGCGATCTGTTTAATATCTTTATTCTGAAAGATTTTCGAATCACTGGTTTGTGTCAGGAACCATAACCAGGGCACTACTTCGGCCGTGTAACGGCGTAATCCCTGCAACTGCTCGCCTTCACCCCGAAAACGCCGGACGTAACCATTAATATGCCGATAGCCACCTGAGCGAAGTCCCAGCGTGTCTGTCTGCATGATTTTCAGCGTCACATTTTCACCCACAATCTTGTCGGCCTCGACCTGGGTACTGGCGGAATAGAGTTCCACTTCAAATGAATACAGCGCCGATATATTTTCCTGCCCCTTTAATCGGGTCAGTAGCAATACATCGGACCCCAGAGGAGTATCAATAGCCAGGAGTCTATCCTGTTGGGTAAAGAGAGCCATAGTAATCCCTTATCAAGCACATCAGTAACATTGCGATTAACTTACTGTGCCGTAGCACCTTACCCGAAGATAAAGTGCTACGACTGGCTGCAACTATCGATCAGAGCTTGACGCCCAATGCGATATCGTAACCTGCGGGGACACTGCCTTCAGGACGATGTGACTCATCCCACGGCGTATACTTCATCTCAACCTTAGTGAAGTTCAGCTTAATAGTTTCACTCGGACGGCCATTTTCATCGGCAAGGATACTGTATTCACTTACCAGCGTATTGGTTAAGGTATACTCCATATAGGTTTCAATACCATTTGGACTGGTTTGAACCATGTGAATCAACGCTGTTTTACCCTGTCCCACACAAGCTTCGGAAAAGAGGATGGGGGAGGTTTTATCCATCTTGGTTGTCAGCGTAATTTCACCAATACTCGGAGAGGTCGATTCACGGTCTTTACCCTGTCCAGGTTTAGTAGAGAGGCCTCGACTGACATTCCAACTCATTGAGTCACATTCAACCCAATTGGTATGAGTTGATTCAGTTACATCACCTTCTACGCCATCAATCTTCAAATATATAGCCATGTAAACATCCTTTAGTTTGCATTTAGAATGCTACCCACTGAGACTTTGGCCCCAATAAGGCAGCAGAACTCACAGATACACGACTACGTAAACATGTACATACAAAACCTGTATTCCTGTTGCGCCAGCAACAGAAAAACAGATTTATTCAGGGGTGGCGGGCACTTCTGGTTGATATTCAACCCAGTATTTGAAGTAACCCTCATCACCACAATTCATACCACTGCGACAGAAATTTGAATTGAACACAAATTTGGCGAACCAGTGTCGCTCCGCTTCTGTCATGGAAGCCTGGGCGCTGCTACTGAAACCAAACTGGCTCAGCCCATAAACACCCTTGTCGTCGAAAAACAATCGCCCTTGCTCAGCCAGGAATAATCCTTCGGCATGTGTAGAACGGCAGCTACGACGCCAGTCAACACCCAACCCACCGCGCAATTGTACTGGAGAGCCGACATGCACACTCGACTGCTCGCAGTCACTATCCAGGTTATTCAGTATCGAGCCAGCATAAGCTCGCACGCCTTGTCCGGTAGAAGTAAAACCGGTAGCCTCCGGGGATTCGGTCAGCGTCAGCACACGGATATTACGGTACCCTTGTTGTTGCCAAGGTGTCCTTGCCTCTGCTGGCATCAGCACTAAGGCATTACCATGATGAACAGGGTGTGGCGTCATACCGAAAGGTTGATAACTTTCAGGTAGCGCAAAACGGAAGTTGTCTGTCTCTGCAAAGGACTGACCCGCTACCAGAGACAGGATCAACGCCAGCAGGGTGTTGAAAAGCCTGACGGGTTTCATGACGACTGATCACCTCTTGCGACACTAAACTGCCCACTTTCATCCACTGACAGGTGTAAAGCTCTCAACGGCTGTTCGTCTGTCAGGGCATTGAGCAACTCCAGCGACAGAGCTGGCAGAATCTGTTTGCTGATAATGTGAATAGCATTGCGGGCCCCCGTATCCACTTCCTTGCAGCGCAAGACAATAGTCTGCAAGAGCTGGTCATCGTAGCGAAGCTGAACCCCATGCTCCTGCGCGATACGCTGTACGATCTTATCCAGCTGCAAGCGTACGATCCCGGCCATAGCTTCATCATGCAAAGGCAGGTAAGGAATAATGCGCAGCCGCCCCAGAAAAGCGGGTTTAAAATAACGTAACAACTCTGGTTTGATCAGGGACTCCAACTGTTCACTATCTGGCAAGGTATCCGGATCAGCCGCCAGCCCGGTCAGGGTTTCGGTACCGGCATTGGAGGTCATGATGATCAGGGTGTTGCGGAAATCTATATCCCGACCTTCTCCATCTTTCAAGGTGCCTTTATCGAACACCTGGTAGAAAATATCCTGAATCCCTGGATGGGCTTTTTCAATTTCATCCAAAAGCACCACACTGTATGGCTTGCGGCGGACAGCTTCTGTGAGCACACCTCCTTCACCATAACCGACATAGCCTGGAGGTGATCCCATCAACAGAGAAACCTTATGCTCTTCCTTATATTCAGACATGTTAATGACGGTCAGATTTTGCTCGCCACCGTACATCAGATCGGCCAAGGCCAGGGCCGTTTCGGTTTTGCCAACACCACTGGTGCCACAGAACATAAACACCGCCAGGGGCTGTCGTGGGTCAGACAAACGCGCACTGGACACCCGCACACTTTCACTGACACGGTCAATTGCATGATCCTGTCCAACGATACGTTTACCCAGATCATGGCGTAATGACATCACCCGTTGCACGTCACCGGAAAGCATTTTACCTGCCGGAATACCGGTCCAGGCCGAGACCACTTCTGATACTACCTGCACATCAACATGCGGACGTATCAGTGGCTGTTCTCCCTGCAGCAGTTGCAGTTGCTGTTGCAGCTCGTTCAATTGCTGATGCAGCTCCCTGGGCTCTTCAGGGGACTCGGTCAGTTGACCACGCAACGCCACAATTTGAGTGACTAACTCACTTTCAGACTGCCAGCGCTGTTCAACAGCCTGCTGCTCAAGATCCAGTTCAGACAATTGGCCCACCAAAGAATCCAGCGCCTGATGCGTTACGCCATAGGCCTGCTGCTCCCGTTCAAGGCCTTTGACCTGCAGACTCAGCTGTTGAATTGCCGCCTGAATATCTTCCAGATGCGAGGGGCTACTTTGATGCTGCATACTGACACGTGAGCAAGCTGTATCGAGCAAGGAAATACACACATCCGGCAGTTGCCGACCGCTGATGTAACGTTTACTGAGCGTGACGGCGGCCTGGATAGCCTCATCCAGAATCATCACGCCGTGGTGAGATTCGAACCTGTCAGCCACAGCCCTTAGCATGGCGGTGGCCTGCTCGATAGAAGGCTCTTCAACCTTCACTACTTGAAAACGACGGGTCAACGCCGCGTCCTTCTCAAAATATTTTTTGTACTCAGCCCAGGTCGTAGCAGCAATGGTCCGTAACTCTCCACGCGCCAAGGCGGGTTTAAGAATATTAGCCGCATCGCCCTGACCGCCATTCCCACCCGCACCCACCAGGGTGTGGGCTTCATCAATAAACAGAATAATCGGCACCGGTGACTGTTTGACCTCTTCAATCACCGACTTGAGGCGCTGTTCAAATTCGCCTCGAACACCGGCACCGGCTTGAAGCAGAGTCAGATCAAGGATGCGGATGACGACCTGTCGGAGTGATTCAGGCACCCGACCCTCAATCACCCGTTGCGCTAACCCTTCAACAATCGAGGTTTTACCTACACCCGCCTCACCTGTCAGGATCGGATTATTCTGCCGACGCCGGCAGAGGATATCGATCACTTGACGCACTTCGGCTTCACGACCCACCACCGGATCTATCTGCCCTGCCCTTGCCCGGGCAGTAAGATCCAGAGTGTAGGCGTCCAAGGCTGAAGGTTTTCCAAGCCGTGCTGCAGGCTGGGAAGCGCCAGTTTGCGGAAATTCTTCAGCGCTGTCCGTAACGTTATCATCAACTGTTTTCTCGGAAAACGAGGCAAATTCATGACGTGCCAGTCGCTGTCCTTCACGTACGATGCGGTCCAGATCGGCTTGCTGCAGAGAGGCGCACCGCGACAGCATTAATAACCTGAGCGACTCATCCTTAAACAACACCACCAGACAAGCCACTGAAGCGATGGCCGGAAAACCATATTCAAGGCTCGATAACATCCAGGCCTTTTTAAATACCTCAATCACCCTGGGTGAAAAAGCCGGTGCCTGGGTATTGCCTTGATCAAAATGGGCAATATTGCGCTCCATCTCTTCGATAACGCGCACAGCATTCAAATTGTATGTTGCCAGCAGCCCAGCCAATTGATTGGACTCGGTTCTCAACAAACCTATCACCAGATGTTCCAGCTCAACGGCGTAGTGACGGTGCGCGACGGCTACTGAAGCTGCTGCTTCAACACCTTCGCGAGAGGTTTCCGAGAGTTTTCCGATCAGAGCCCTTGCATTCATCCTTCAATCCCTTTGTTCAGATTCAATATCACGGTTTTGTCTGCTTCAATAGGCACATCAGCCGCTTGCGGTGAAGCACCCTGTACAAAATTAAGATCATCAGCGGGAGCTGTTTTACGCTGTTGATCAAAGAAGTTCTCCAGCTGTTCAGCCAGATCATTAAACTGAGACTTGAGTGCACCTATCTCATCCTTGCGTTCAACCTTCAGTCGCGTGTAGAAATTACCGGCATAGAGACTCTGCAGTGCATCATTCAACACGTTGATCTGTTTAAAGAAGTATCGATAAATCAAATAGACAACAGCAATAACAAGCCCACAGATCAACAAAATAAAACTGAGCAAATAGAGAAAGGTTTTGTTGACGATTCCATCCAGATTTTCTGACTTGATCCCGACATAGATCCGTCCCAGTGTTGAATTGGCATAATGAATACGACTGGAGAAACGATAGATTTCAGAACCGGATGAATCCAGAGGATAGTGAAACACATCATACTGTGAATCCAGCTGTAAACGGGAAAGTCCGGCAGGTGCCTGATAATAGCTCCCTGAATCAACCTTGTCAGTGGAGGCCATGAACCGCCCTTCATTATCCACTAAATGAACATAGAGAATCTCATCCGCCGCTGAAAAGCGGTTAATGATCGCATGCATAGACGCGCCATCTCCCAGTAATACGGGCTCAGCCAGATGGTCATGCATCTGAGCAACAAACATGTCGCCGTAAGACACCAGAGTGTTACGCAGACTGGAAGAGAGTTGATTGACGGTGAGATACAGTAAGGCAGCACACAACATGCCAAAGCAAAGTGCAACAATACCCGTATTACGCCAGGTAGTGCCTATATGGAAATTCAACAGTTTGCCGCCATCCTTGAGCTCAGCATTCAAAGCATCCAGCTGTTTGAGTAGTTCTGTGGCAGACTGGTAACGAAATGCCGGATTTTTGTGCAACAGCTTGCGGAGAACTTTTTTAAGACTGGGGGGGATCTGCTTCGAGTCCAGGTCCACCTCCGCGCGCTGAATCAGCTCATCAAGGTCTTTCAGGGTACTGGCCTGGAACGGCAGTTTTCCAAACACCAGATAGTAAAGCAGCACGCCAATCGAATAGAGATCACTCTGAGCTGTTGGTCGATGTCCCTGCAACTGCTCTGGCGCCATATAAAAAGGCGTTCCAATCACGAAGGTATCGTCTGTCACGCCTGACTCATTCAGATAAGCTACACCAAAGTCGGTCAGCTGAACCAAGCCTTCATCATTGATCAATATATTGCTGGGTTTAATATCTCGATGGTAAATGCCTTTTGCGTGCGCATGTTCAATCGCTTTAAGCAATTGCACCACAATACGCAGTGATTGCTCGATGGTCAGATCGGGATGGTCGCAAAACCAGGATTCAAGATTACGGGATTCGAAGTGCTGCATCAGAATGAAGTGCACTTCATCCACCTGTCCTACATCAAAGATGGAAACAATATTGGGATGATGAAGTCGGCCTGAGAGCTGAATTTCATTCAGAAAAAGCTCTACGCGCTGGGCATCCTGAGCAAACTCAGGTTTCAGCAGTTTAATCGCGAGCTCACGCTGTAGCTTGGGGTCATAGGCCAGGTAGACCTGAGACATGGCCCCCTCACCTAACATCCTTTTAAGCTGATATCGTCCTAAGGATTCCATCCTTCCTCTATCCTGTTGTTTGTCCGGTCAAGGTAAAACACACATCATCTGCATCCATTGCCGGCATCCTGCCATCAAGCCACGCATTATATCCCAAACGTGTGGCGTTGGTAAAACCTCCTTCACCCAAAGTTGCCACAGGCACGTCGGCACTACGCAGCACTGGCTGCAACTCCACGTCAAATCCTATGCCAAGGTATTGCTCTGTCACCGCTGCAACCAGTCGGTACAAAGCCCCCCCGGGTTGCAGGGCATCAAACAAAGCATAATCAACCGGGTGAGTTGTAACTCGCAGACTCATGTTGCCGTCGATAATTTCTTCTCCAGCCACAAAATCCACTCCCAGGCGGGATGCGCGGCAGCCAAGTCGATTGCACTCATCCACCGGAAGCTTATATCGACGGGCATGAAACTGTCCAATGATGACCTCGACCCCCATCACTTTCGATAAAATAGCCTTTAAGCCTGCCGAGGTTTTACGCTGATTGGAAAAATATCCGCAAAAATAGCTGGCAACCTGTGTCATCACCGGCGCTTGTTGAAATGCATCAAGATGCGTGCCTGCATAACCTGATATCAGACTCTCACCCCGAAACGCAGATTTATCCTCCAGCCGCTGCCGTCTTTCATGAATAAAGGGAAAGCGATTGCGGTTCCAGGCGGTAAACAGAAACGCCAGTGTCCGGCTATTGAGCGCGTCAAGATAGACACGAAAGGCATGATCACCTTGCCGGGCACGCTGATGAATCAGTTCGGTATAAAAAGGCGGTAGTACGCCCTGACTACCAAACAAACCAAACATGGCAATATTCAGGCGATTTTTCCCCGGCATATCGGCATCACGACCGACTGCGATGACTCCCTGAGTACTGAAATTCAACTCTGTCTGCTGTGAAAATACGATAAACTCCGATTCCAGCGGCTGATCCGAGGGCAGCAATCCTGCCCGACTGTTCTGGGTTGCCACATACAGACACTCAGCCAAACGTATCAACTGATAAAAATCATACTCAACCGGTCGATAGCGCAAATAAAAATTCAGATCAAACATTGATCCCCCGTTCTGGGTGGCCAGGTATGATAGGGTTCTTCAGTTTGGCTGAGCTGTACATCCAGCTGCGTAAAGGAGTTAATACTGGTGTAGATCGATAAAAATCGCTCCAAAAGGGTACAGAACAGGAACGGGCTCGCCCCGGGAAAATCATTGGGGTCAAGCCGCACGCTGAAGCGGCTTCCCCGACAAAAAAATGCCATGCCAGCAGGAGAGATAATCCGTCGCGCTTCAGGCTCGATAGAAACCACCTGCAATGCATCGATCATTTTGCGGGTTTCAGGGCTGTTCTTGAAATCGTAGAGCGATAGAATTTCTTTGAGAATGCTGCTTGAGTCAGCCGGGTTACCGAGACTTAAATAGTTAAGATTCAGGTGTGAAATCAACTTCCAGTGATGTCCATCACGGTCATAGTCAACAATTGCAGGCTTGACTGGCAGGCAGATTTTGGCATTCGTTACGCCAGGATTGGCCTCCAACAATGACAGATGCGTCAACTTCCCAAGCTTCCATAACTCATGAGGCAAATTATCATTAGTCACCAAGCACTCAAGCAGCAGCAGATGTCGATTAGAACTCAGCACCTCCAGTGGCAGGTTGTGTAATGAAACTCCGGCGTCCGGTCCTGCGGCATTGGTTTCGTTCAGTTTGTGACTAAAATGCCAGAAGGGCCGTCCGGAATAATCCGCATAGTGTTCAAAATCAAAAAAGCGGCTTAAGGGCGTTGTATAATCGCTACCATCCGATAACACCGCTGACTCAACCGAATAGACTTTTACATCCTGCCGATTACGCGCATCCGCAACCACGGGATAGTCAGACCGGGTATGGGTAATGCGGATCGGCTCAGCCATTTGCGCATAGAGGTTCACGACGGGCGTGGCATTCAATTGAAAATGCTCTGCGGTAACATGTGATGCAATGTCGTCATAGGCTTTATTCAGATAGAAAAACAGGCTGAATGTATCTTCATCAGTTGCCAACTGCTGCATCGCCGAGAGATCCAGTTCGACAAACAGAAATTTTTCCGGAAATACAAAAAATTCGGATAACAGCCTGTAACCTGGAAACGACTGTTCAGAGTAACTCCAGGCCGCTTCTTCCTGAGCAAAACCGACTGTTTTGATGATCTCCTTGCTCAGTAGTATCGGTTGTGTATCCAGGGCGTGCCTGGCCAGAGCCAGTGTATTGACCTGACTGAATAATAGCTCGTAGAGCTGGTAGGCTATGTACTTGGGTGCATTCAAATAGATCCGTACACGCTGCAAGGATGTGTCAGCCAGTGCCTGAGTATCCAGCCCGGTCGCATCGAAAACCAGTTGCAGTACACCAGCCATCTGATTCACACAGGGAATCCGGGGCGCCTGAAAAGGCGCTGGATGCAACGTCGCCTGCTGTATAGCCAACGGAAGCACATCGACATCATAAAGCGTGGTGAAGCGGCAGCTTCTATCCAATGACTCCGGAGATTCCAGCAGGCTACCCCGGGGTATACGTACCGCATTAGACAAGTCTGACGAAGGCTGGAAGCTGACCACCGTATGGCTCGGTAATGGCTTCAGGTAGTGAGGATAAATCAGATCAAAGATTGCCTGGCTCAATTCAGGGTAATCGTCTTCCAGCTTGGCCCTAATGCGTGCATTCAGAAGCGCAGTGGCCTGTATCAACCGCTCCACATGCGGGTCTCGATTGCCCGATTCAGTCAACTGCAAGCGATGGGCAATCTTTGGGTACTTCTGGGCCAGGTCCTCACCCACCCTTTCCAGATAATTTAATTCTTTTTGATAAAGCTCAATCAATGCTGCTTTCATGGTTACTCACTAAGCCTGAAGCGTCTGACAGTCGGTACAAAGGAGGCATTAAACATCACCAGTTCTTCCCCATCATGGAGAGATAACACGGCATCAACCTGAAAGGCGATTTGTGTCCGATTCAGCGTTGGCTCTTTCATGGATACCCTGACATCACAGAAGCGTGGCTCATTCGCCCGTAGCGTCTTCAACAATATCTGGCGCAACTGCTCCACACTGTCTTTCGAAGCGACATTGACTGAGGAAAAGTCCACCACGCCAAAACTTAACAAAGTGTCGAAGGCAACCTGCTGGTAGAAATCCACATTCATTTTGGAATTCAGCACTTTTTCCAAATCAGCCAGGACAGAATCCATGTAAAGGCGGCTCTGCAAACGCTGAGAAACTGGCTGATCTTCGGTAAACCCTGGCTGGTCATCCAGAAAGCGGGTTAAAAATGTAACCGACATACTCAGGTCTCAAACTCGATGGAACTGAGCTGACTCACCGCAATCAACTCATCATCCAGACAAAACACCTTCTGCCCGACCCCAACAACCCCACAAGGCAGTCGCTGCGCATCCCAATCTGTCGCATTCAGGTCGACAACCCCTTTAGGTGCAAACGGGTAGTGATTGATATGTAATAGCGTTTCTTGCCTGGCACTCGATGACGGCGTCGCTTTCCAGCTAACCGTGACACGTTGCAGCAAGCAGTCTAACGGTTTGCCTGGTGGCTCAAAACTCAGGCTTTCCAGTTGTGCCATGGGAATTAAACGGTACACACCCTGAGGCGATATACACTCGACAAACCCCCGCAACAGATCATCTGGATCCAACCACTCACCTTGGTAACTAGCGCCATCGTTCATGCAAACACGCGCTTGGCGATTCGACTCATCGGAATCCATGCCATCACCAATGTCCGTCTCCCCTGCCAAGCGGCGTAACAGCGCCTGCAACGCTTGTTCGGAAACCTGTGATACGTCAACTTCAACCAGTTTGCGCTGGTTAAACAACAGCTGTCGAGACGACATGGCCTGGACTATCTGACGGTAACAGTGAATCGAGAATGCCTTTTGCATATCCTGCGCGACCGATTGCTCAAGCAGGCCCAAGTGTGTGAGGGCTTTTTCATACTGATTACCGAGCAGATATAATTGCACCAATAAAAATCGCAGGTTTTCATCACCAGCCTTGGCTTTCAAGGCTGACTGTGCCTGCGATAAAGCCTGATCCAAGGCACCCTGGTTAAACTTTGCTAACACGCTATCCATGACTTTCCTCGTTAGTTCCGTCAACCGCTGTTCACAACATCCGTCGAGAACAGCAGCTCTGTTTCAACACATTCCAATTGATAATGAGGCGTCAATCTGACGACACACCTGAATACACCGGCCTGGCCCGGCAGTTCAAAGACACTGACCTGCGCTTCACGCAGGGGGTATTTGGCCAGCAAATGCTCAGAGGCATCACTGGTAGACATGACATAGTTCAATAGCCAGTTTTTCAGATACGCCTGACACTCATCGACAGAGGTAAAGCTACCTACCTTATCGCGCATCAGTATTTTCAGGTAATGCGAAAAGCGCGATACGCAGAGTACGTATTGCAGCTGGGCGGCATACCTTGCATTATGCTGCGCGGCCATATCATCGTAGCTGGGAGGGCTATGCAGACTTGGCGCGGTATACACAACGGTTTTGGCGCTATTGGTGGTGCTTGTCAGGCTGATAAAGCCATAATCTGCCAGGGACTGTGATAGCTCATCATGCACCAGTTTCTCAGCTTGCAAACAGGGAAACTCATCAACCAGACTGCTAAAACCACTGGCATTGCCATTGACCGTTGCACCGTGTGGTTTTACACCACAGATTTCAGCCATCCACCCGCTCGCCTCATAACAATGTGTCAGCGTCCGGCCAAGCGAGTACACCGGACTCATCCAGGTAAAACTGTCAGCATTGCGTGTCGCCAGGGCTTCACTGACCATAAAGCCGCTGCAAGACTGTAAATGAACCGGGGTATCAATCAGTACACCAGGCAAGGCCATACCGATAAAACGGGCATCTGGATGGGCCCGAAAACGATTCCATTTAAGGAACTTGAGCTGCCGATAAGTCGTATCCAGGTTTATCCGACCTGATAACTGATCATAACCTTCCAGGTCCAGTAATGCCGGTGGAGCACCCAGCAGAAAGGGACAAAATGCCGCCGCACCGATCTGTGCCAGATGCTGAAGATAGCCAACATAGGCATTCAAAGACGACTGCTGCTGCAGATTAACCTTGTGGTCACAGAGGATCACACCATACGGTGTGCCACCAGCTGTACCAAACTCCTGGCTATAGACCTTGTGGAACAGATTGCTTTGATCAAACTCAATGGAAAAATCAAAATCCTTGAGCAACTCGGCATAGGATACATCCAACATGCGTACGCTAACCGATGTGATTGATGTAGCCTCGACCAGATAACGCAGCCCGTACCAAGCGGATTTCAGTGCCTGAAAGTCCGGATGCACCAGAATTTCATGCAGCAGCTGACTGATCTGCTCATCAATATCCGCAATCCAGCGACTTACAGCCACGCGTCCTGCCATGGCGTTAAGTCGCTCAGTCTGTGCAGCGGCATCCATTCCGGACATCACTTAAATCAGTCCTTGCCCAGTTGAGGAATCTTGGCAACCATGCGCATGGAGACAGTCAGCTCTTCCAACTGTAACCAGGGACGCATCCAGGCAACCACATTGTAAGCACCCGGCTGACCTGGCACCTCGGTCACCTTGACCTTGGCTTCTTTAAGCGGATAACGTGCTTTCATCTCTGGACCCGAGTTTGGGTTGTCATTGACATAGTTCATCAACCAGCGATTAAGCCAGGCTTCTACATCATCGGCTTCCATGAAACTACCGATTTTATCCCGCGCCATAACTTTCAGGTAATGCGTAAACCTTGCCGTAGCCATGAGGTAAGGTAAACGGGCCGATATGGCAGCATTGGCAGTTGCCTCAGGACGATCAAATTTCTTGGGTTTCTGCGCAGACTGCCCACCGAAAAATACCGCGTAATCAGTATTTTTGTAGTGACATAATGGCAGAAAGCCCAATTTTGAAAGCTCCGCTTCACGCCGATCAGTAATACCGATTTCAGTCGGACATTTCAGATCCAGGTCACCGTCATCACTGGTAAATATATGCGCCGGCAGATTTTCCACTTTCCCTCCACCTTCGGCTCCGCGAATCGAAGTACACCAACCGGTTGTCGAGAATGAATGGGTTAAACGGGTACCCATGACATAAGCCGCATTCATCCAGCAATAGTCATCATGTGGCAAGGGCAGCGCTTTACCGTCCGGCGTTTTCAATGCTTCTTCATAGTTGAAAGCGTCAACAGCCAGCGTATCGGAGCCGTAGGGCAAGCGTGCCAGTGTGCGTGGCAGCGTCAGGCTGACAAATCGCGCGTCTTCAGACTCACGGAAACTGCGCCATTTGATGTATTCCTTGGAGTCGAACACTTTTTCCAGATCGCGTGGACGAGACAGCTCATTCCAGCTCTCCAGTCCAAACAGGCTATGATCCGCTGCCGATATGAACGGGCAAAAAGCAGCAGCGGCCACGTTAGACATTTTTGAGAGCAATTCAATGTCTTCCGGATGGTTGGTCATCTCAAAATCACCAATCACCGCGCCATAAGGCTCACCACCCGGTGTTCCAAATTCGTTCTCATAAATTTTCTTGAAGGTTTCGCTCTGATCAAACTCCACAGCCCGATCCAGATCCTTGTATAGCTCACGCTTTGTCAGGTTGAGTACTCTCACCTTCAGGTTCGCATTGGTTTCAGAGTTGTGCACCAGATAAGAGAGGCCACGCCATGACCCTTCCAGCTTTTTAAATTCATCTGCGTGCATGATCTCCGCCAGTTGCGAAGAAATTTTACTGTCGATCTGGGCAATGGCACGGTTAATGGTTTTGGCAATATTGCGATCCCATACCACGGTACCTTCCTGTACTTCGTCTACCAGATTGCGGATCAGATCACGGGTATCATCTGCACTGGTTTGTTTGGTAGCAGAAATCACCTGCTCAAGGATGTCGTCCTGGTCAACGACTCTTGTTTCAGCACCATCCTGTGTCTTAAACTGATTCATCGTTACCACCCTCTTCTTCACCTTTCAGACGTTCCGCCAGTCGACTTACCTCATCGGTACTTTGCAGCACATTTTCCAGCAGAGATTCGAGCTCTTCTGACCGGTCTGATTTGGTTAGCAGATCACGTAGCTTGTTACGTGTATCCAGTAATTTTTTCAACGGCTCTACCTGTTCAACCAGTTGACCCGGTTCAAAGTCATCCATGGACTTGAAGCTGAGGTTGACCGACATAAGACTGCCATCATCAGCCAGAGTATTTTTGACTTTCAGATTCAGGCCCGGCTCCATTTTTTTCATCACATCATTGATATTGTCCCGATCAATCTGGATGAACTTACGCTCCGACAGGGGTTTTTTCGGGGCTGTCGGATTGCCGGTAAAGTCTCCCATGACTCCCATCACAAACGGCAACTCTTTTTCTACCATGGCACCTTCGGTTTCCACATCGTATTTGATATGAACCCTGGGCTTACGGACTCGTTCAAGCTTTTTATGAATACTTTCATTCATGATGCTATTCCCTTACTTGTTGATCACTTCCACGCCAGTGATCTTGTTGAAATTCGCGCGTGCGCTATCGTCTGTAATCAGTTCACCGATCAATTCCGGTAAACTTAAATCCCCCCATCGATTGATGCGTTCCAGGTTGTAAGCAATGGGTGAATGCGGTTCTGTCTCTTTAAAAAAGACAATCAATTTTCGGATCAGGATAAAGGCATCTTCACGGTTGGCCGGACGGTAGTGATCCAGATTAAATTGCTGTGCTGTATGTGTCGTTGGCTGTGCTACTGGCTCTGCAGGCATATTCACCTCTGGATGATCAGATACCTCGGACAACTCTGGAACAGAGGTCATACCGGACAAATGCCTGGCTCTATCCAGCGCTTCCTGCAACAGACTTTTAATCTGAGAAGAAGGCGGTGATTCATGCCCACACTGTGCATACAAATAGGCATCAATCTGACTGAAGCACTCGATGCAGCGCTGCAAAGCTTTGATGGAAGCCTTGTGTACGTCAGCGCCCAGTTGAGCAACCTGAGACTGCAACTGTTCATAGTCGGGTAACCCTTTGCGTTTAAGTGCTTCTTTTTTCTGAGGATCTTTGGTTTCAGATACTTCGAATGCTTTAATGCAGTCCAGCAATGAAATACTCGGCCCCTGAGGAAACAGAGGTGCCATACGCAAGGCATAATCAATGCACCATCAGAAGAAACCCCGTTAAGACCAGTTAGGGGAAACAGCGTTGATTCATAACCATCCTCATCTTTAGGGTAGAGATTTGGCCAATACTGCAGCAATAACTGGTGCAGTAACTCAAAGCTATTCGCCAGACCGGCAAAACCTTCCAGCCGAATAGCTGCTTCAATGGTCCAAGCAGTCACCTCTATGTCCTTACTACCCACTTTCAGCAATTCAATTGCGCGTTCATAGAGCGTACGCCACCCGGTATAACCGGCATAAATATCATCTATATTCAGTGCCTGACGCTCTTCATTTCTCAAGGCATTGCGCAGGTCTTTCAATGAATGAAATTCATTGGCCCAGTGACTGGAACGTAGATCCTCTCCTTGAGGCATGTCACCCGATATAGGTTGTTGTAACGCTTGCATATCCATATAGCTGTCCTGATTTCACCTGTTTACAAAAGAGCCTCAACCAGCAAGCGCAACTTGCTGGGCTGTTCCTTTATCGAATCGATATCTATCAGCTCTTCAAACTGATTAGTACCTGACACACTGCTGACTTCCAGAAGTACACTATCCTCTGGCAGAAAGCTGTCAATCTCAGCCGTCAGCATGACAAATGGCATACTGCCCAGACCCGCCAGTCGCACTTCTTCCACGCGAATATTTAAATCACTTAACAGCGTATTCAACTTCGGATTTGACTCCATAACCTGGCACATCAGTAGATAATGCAGCAGATAGTCTTCCAACCGGTTTCCCTCTATCGCCTTGCGCTGTTGCACCTGATCTCTGAAATCACGTAAGTCAAAGCCTGTATAACCAAGAATCCAGCGATTGGGAGACAAGATATCAAATACCTGCAGTTCCGCATTTTCATCTTCAATCACACGCTCGTAACTGAATTTGTATAGACCCGGGCTATGTGAATACACATCAACTGGAGCCGACAGCGATTTTTTAAGGTTAAACGGCTCTTCCGCCGCAAGGCTGCTATAGCGTTCCTGTATCAGATTGAAGGCCAGATCATCATTACTGACATTCGCTTTGCCCTGTCCGTTGATATACTTCCCCAACACATTCACTGGGGAAAAGGAGCCTGCCAGGCAGGACAGATACAATTCCATTCGTTGCTGCAATACACCCGAGAGTTTCCGGGTCATTCGACGGCTTGCAATCAATTCAGCTGTATTCATCTCATCCCACTCTTTAATCGATATCACTTAAACGCGCATCAAGCCGCGTTGCCCGGTCCATATATTGCCGGGCACGTTGATGCTCCGGTTCAATGCTCAACACCCGCTCAAATTTTTCGATAGCTTCTCGTACCTCCTGAGCATGAAAATAGCTGACACCCTCGCGGTAAGGTGCTTCCACCAACGACTCCCGCAAGCGCTCATACAAGGGTTGATCACGCTTGGCAGCAGCTTGATTCCGGAGTAAACGATAAGCCGCGACAGAATGCCCCTGCTGATACAGTTCTTGTGGTGTCGGCGGCTGAGGTTCTACAGGTTCCTCAATTAATGGAGCCACCTCCTGATCAGAAGATGCATCAGGCACAACATCCGGCTGAGATTCTGCGATTGGGGTGGTGGGTGATGCAGAAGCTGTGGCTGTGGCTGTAGCACGCACAGCCGGTGTAGCCACGGGTCGTGCAGGTGTGCTGGGCTGGTAATAGTAATCCAGCACTGGCAGTTGCTTCAGGTCAGGTGCAAAGAGTTGCCGTGTCTTCAGATAATCAGCATTAACCTGTGCATTGTAGCGCTGTAACAGTACGGCATAATGTTCGTTACCATAAATTCGTGCTGACACATCCGGCAGTGATTCCTGTACACCGTAGGTAATTCGACGACCAACATCTCTGCCAACCTGGTCACTGAGTAAACCAAACAAATCCGTTGACTCCAGTTGAGCCGCAACAGCCTTGCTGTCCGAATTAAATGGGTCGGCGAATAATGACATACGTAGATACTTCAGAGCTTGCTGCTCATTTCCTGTGAAATACAATGCATTGAAGCGCTGTAAATTCGCACGCCCACCCTCTCCCGCATTTTCAGCTAACAGGCGCACGCCGACTTGATGTAACCCCTTGTAGAAATCCATCAACTCCGATTCACTGGCTGCATCAACTGGATCAATCTGTATGGGTTTCTGATTTCCAGCTGTACAGCCAGCCAACACCAGTAACGAACCTATCAATAGTACGACTGATCTACACATCTGCCATCCCCACGATTACTGCACTGACATTATCGGTTGTTCCCCGAAGCACCGCTGAATTGATCAGGGTTTTCAGGGCGGCCGCGTAGTCATCGGCATAGTAGAGTGATTTTCCCAGTTCCATCTGATCAATAACGTTATAAAGCCCATCAGAACACAACAGAAACACATCCTCTTCCTGTACATCAATTTCCACCATTTCAAATTCCAGCTCTTCCCTGACACCCATTGCCCGGGTAAGGATATGGTTTGCTGGGTGGTTCTGGGCATCCTCGGTAGTAGTTTCATCCAGCAGGTGCTGACTTTTGAGTGCCTCATACTGGGTATGATCAATCGTCACCTGCTCAAAATAGACATCCCGCATACGATACAAACGGCTGTCTCCGGCCCAAAGCACATACCCCTTGTCCCGGTGCAGCACCAGAATGACGAAAGTGGAACCAATAATTTGTTTCGATTCGAACATTTCATTCGAAATTGAATAGATGATCTGATTGGTGCTTTTCAACAGCTCAATCAACTTGCCAATAAAGGCATCGATTGAACTCATCTGCTCTGGATGCAGATCTTCCAGTGACTGGGCAATCAAGCTGCTGGCCACGCCACCTTCAAGATGCCCGCCCATACCATCCGCCACACACCACAACCCCAGAAGGTCATCGGCATAGATCCGGTCTTCATTGTTCTGTCTTACCGGCCCGGTAATACTTTCACCGACACTGATCCAGCTTTTGCCGGTATCACTCTGCCCTGGCCGGGTTATCGAATATAATGGCTCATCACTCATGTCATACCGGTTCCCTGGTTAAAATCGACTGATAATAGGCAACGGGCGGCATACCCGTGGCTGTATACATCTGATCCGGGTGATCTATTTCCCACCACCAGCTATATGAAACTACATCCATATTTGATGGCCTATCTATCTCATTAGCTACAATAGATGAAAGCCGCTCCAATGCGGCAACCAGTTCTGCCACAACAGATCGCTCCAGCAAAGCTGTGTAGAGCTGGTCCACCTGTTTACGACCATGCAGAGCCGCAACCTGCTCATCAAGTATCGCTAACACGACCATGTTAAGCAGCGACTTATCCAGCCTTGATAGATCAACCTGCCCCTCGATAAACACGCCACTGAACAGCGGAAAATAACGCCCGACTCTGTCTACACTAGGTATCATGACGCCATAAAATGTCGCCGAAGCCGGGCATTGGGTTTGCAATACACATCCGCAAGGATTGGCGTTAAGAAAGGCTGGCAACCATTGTTCCCGCCCTAGTTCCTGCTCTGTTGCAGATAACACCTGCACCGACCATTGGTGCAGAGCGGTTTCTATTCCAGCAGGAAAATTCAACAACACATAATCTGAATGTGCAGGTAGCTTTCCGTAGATTGCAATATTAAAGTTCATTAATTGCACCTGATGGACTTGAACAAATTAGCGTCAAACGGGTTATAGACACTGCCTGCAACCAGTTCAAAATTAAAACGATGACCTGAACGGGTAGAAAACTCGATGAGGTAGCGTTCACTATCAATGCGTGTCATGCGCCCCTGGTCAAACAGCCTGAATAATGACCAGTCGCCCTGCTCAGTAATGGCTTCAGTGTTCTGATCCATCTCAATAACCAAACGCGAAAAAGACTGGGTGGACAAATTCGATGATGGCCAGTCAAAACGACGGCCTAACTTCGGGCCATGCGCATAACTGAGTTCCTCGTTATCAATCACCAGGGTAATCTTCAGTATTTCCGGATCGACATCGCGGGGAACCAATTCAAAACTGAGAGAAGGTGTATCCCCCGCGGCCCAAAAAACATATTTTGAATACGATTACTTAACTCGACTTGCCTAAGCAAGGTGTTCACCCCAGCTGACTCAAAGCCTGTCACCTGCTGCCAACGCCAGGGTGAACGGGAACGGTCCACATAAGGAGACAAATAGTCCTCAAAATACCCATCAACTATGCCACCGCTGGCAAAATAGCTCGCCAGATCCCTCAGGGTGATTTCACGATTAGCATCGGATGCAAAAGGATAGCGACCTTCAATCATGTCGCGACAAGCAGGTACAACATTACTTGCCCACTGGTTTTGAATATAACTACGTGCCTGCGACCCGGTTTCCGCTTTGGCTGAGTCCAGTAGTTGAGCAAGCCAGGTAGACAGGGGTTTGGGCAAATTGGCAATTTCCATCTCCAATTGCGATACGACCTCTCCCATTCCCTGATGGCTGCTGGCTCGCATCCAGGCTGAACGTTCAGCATTTACTGAGTGCTGCAGTCCCTGCAAAAATATTTTTAACGCGTCCAACTGGGAAAATAGTGCCGAAAGTCGTTCAGGCTCCTCAGCGTCTGAAGAAGTGGCAAAAAGGTTAATCCGGGCAAAAATTGGTAGCACTTCTAACGACACCAGTTCCATTAGGTCGTCGTTGAGCACGGCCAATGCAACGGATCCCTGCTGATAATTCTCTGAGTTAGCTGCTGCGCTTACAGAGGTAAAGAAGGTTGAAAACTCCGTATTCGCTCTGACAAGACCAAGGAGTTGTTTGATGGGCGAGGACTCACCGGTAAGCAAGTCAATGGCACGTGCTTTAGCCTGTACATCGTTAATATTATCCAGTTGAATGGCATGCAGGGTATCCAGCCAGACTTGCTGGTATTTCTGTAGATACTGTCTGAAAAGCTCAGCCTTGTAACGCTCTGCAAGCGTCTGGTCATAACCTAAAATACTGGCGTCTTCTTCCAACAATCTATCCAGAAAACCCGACTGCTGTGCAAAATAGCGCTGCGCACCAACACGGTATAGAGCCCGCCAATCAGAACTTCCTGAATGCTTTTGCCTTCTACCGCAAAAATCAGTACACCGTTATTTCCTACCAGATCCAGCAAACGGTAACCTTGACTGACTGAATCATGGGCAGCATGCGACTCAATCTGCTCCAGCAACCTTAAGGATACGGGTTGTTGCAGCAGGCGCCGCTGAGCCAGCTGAACCAACTCTGAACTCAGTGATGGGTAATAATGTGCAGGCAATATACTGATTAATTTTTCTACATGGCTCTCCAATGTATCGCGGGAAGCACTGTCGTAGTGGCGAAAACGGGATTGAATATACCAACTAACAAACGCTTGATCTGTTTCAACTTCTCCACCTAATACCTGATAAAATTTCAAGTCATCAAACAGTCCTTCCTCCTGACGCAACAGCCGCTCTTCAAGGTGGAAAACCAACCTTGGTAGCAATAAATTGATCAGGGAGCGTTCATATAATCTGACAGACTCTGCATGCATTTTACCTGTCTGATTCAAACCAAAACCGGACATAACAGGACGCTCAGCATTCCAGCTTCCATGACCAAATGGAATATCTCGTGATGTATTCAGAATGGGCAGGACATGTTTGATGTCATGATCAGATTCCTGAACCGTTTGACGCTGTTCTTCCACCTGAGCAATAGCTTGATTGAACTGCTGCAGCTGCTGCGTGTTTTGCGTAAAGCTGTGATACCAAAAGGCAGTTATGCCAATGCAGACAGCCAGTAACGCCGCATAACTGCCAAGATAGAGCATCGAACGAATCTTTTCGAATCGGGCATTATGACCAGCCAGACCCGCTTCCTTAAATACCACATCATTGAGTAAATTTTTGATGAAATAGCTTTTACCCTGTCGCCCTCCTGCTCCACGCGTGCGCCCAAGATGGGCGGACAGGCCACTAATTACTCTATCCAGAACTGTGCCATCTTGTATGCCACTGGTGAAGTACACGCCGCGCAACATCAGATCGGTTTCAAACCGTGTAGGCTTGAAACTGGTATCCAAGAGCAGACTAATTCGATCCTGCAAAGATGCCATCATGCGCGGGAACATGTAGATACTGTCTCGTTTGGTCAGGTCCGCTTCGTTTTTAAGTCCATCAAGCACTTTGAGCTGCAAACGTTCAGTCAGGAGCTTATGCTCCACCAGATAACGACTGACCGGATCATCCTGCTGGTCTGCTATTTTGAACGTGGTACCCCAAACCTGCTCTCGCCCTTCGCTATCCAGATGACCGAAAAACTCTTCAAAGCCAGGTAGCAAGTCCAACTTGGTAAACACCAAATACACTGGAAACTCTATTTTTAACTTCTCATAAAGCTCATATATCCTTTTTTTGATTAACAAAGCATCCGAGACAATATCGGCTTCGTCTTTGCGCACCAAATCTTCAATGCTATAGGCAACAACAATGCCATTAATTGGCTTACGCTTGCGGTACTTTGCCAACAGAGACAAAAAGGTATTCCAATCCTGCTTGTCTCTGGCCTGTTGATTATCCTGAGTAGTGAAGCGACCCGCGGTATCCACCAGAATGGCTTGATCGGTAAACCACCAATCACAGTTTTTGGTACCACCTACACCCCGTATCGATGCACCGAACTGATCCAGCAGCGGAAAATGCAGACCTGAGTTGATTAAAGCCGTAGTTTTTCCAGATCCGGGCGGACCAATCAACATATACCAGGGTAGGTTGTATAGATAATTTCCGCCGGCACCCGGCCCTTTCTGCCTTTTAAGTAAGCGGATTGCATCTTCAAACTTGGTTTTGAACTCGGCTTCATTGGCGTTATCGGCTTTATCGTTCAGGCCATCAGGGGAGCTTTCGCCATCCCCTGACCCAGTTGATCGTTACGCTTTCTGGCCAGCACCCAGGTCCGGACTTTATAGACCAGTGCCACGGCAAACATCGTAAAAATCATACTTCCGCGTGCTAACGCCGATTGGAAAGGGTTACTGTTGCCAATTGACAGAGCAGGTAACACAAACCAGATAATCGCCGCTAATATCAGCAGAGCAAGCAAGCCCAGTAGCCCGCCTATATTCCGAAAAATCCCTAGAAATATCCTCATGCTGATTTCCCTATCCTCAACGCCATTCTGAATTTGGTAACAACACCAGTTCTACCCGACGATTCTGGGCACGACCCGCTGGTGTATCATTGCCCGCTACTGGATGAGTATCGGCCTTAGCATCTATGCTATAGCGCCCCAGCTCATTCCCCGCGCGTTCCAACAATGCCTTGACCTGCTCTGCACGCGCCTGAGATAGATGCCAGTTGGATGGAAAGCGAAGTGTATTGATTGGAATACTGTCGGTATGCCCTTCAATGATAATTCGCCCTTCAACATCCATCAGCGCAGTACCAATATGGTTGAGCAGAGTCGCATAATCCGGCTCTACATCCGCACTGCCTGAGCGAAACAACTGATCGGTGTTGATGACGATGCGAATCTGGTTCTGACGATCATTCAGGCTCACCTGCCGCCGCTCGACCTCACGTTCTAACAAGCGATTGATTCGTACCAGTACCGATTCATCGACTTCAGGAACCTGTACCTGAAAATCACCATGCTGTTCTGTTAAGGTTCGCGAGGCATTCAGCAGTGAGAAGCTCGACTGATCGTTTACCCGTATAAGCAGATAGAAATACACCACGCACATAATGGCGAGCAGGAAAACTGCCAGGACCCATAAGGCAATGTATTGCGAATCTTCTCCGCAACCACTTCTTCGCCTTTCCAATGAATCGAAACTGGCTTGGGAATCGCACCACGAATCTGAGTGATGGTGCGGAACAAGCCATTTTTAAGTTCTTGTAATTTACTTGCACGGTCAGGCTCAATTGCAAATTTACCCTCAAACCCCAGCGCCAGGCAGATATATATCAACTCAAGCAAATCAATATTATTTCTTGGGCTCTTTTCAAGATTACCCAAGATGACGAAAAAATTTTCGCCCCCCCAGGTCTCAGCATGAAAGTAACTTAGCAGGCTATGGCGACTCCAGTTGTTCTTGGCACCCAACGGAGTGTTCAACACAAACTCATCGGCCGTGGCACAGAGTAGATAGCGGGCAATCTCGACATCCTTGGAGTCTACATTGGCTTCGTAGGCTTTTTTCTCAAATATTTTAATCAACTCGATGAGCTTCATTTTGAGTGCTTCTGCGCTCAATTGGGTCTCGTAGTTGCGAATCGACGGTAACATCGCCAGTATTTCAAACGCGGCATTTTCGAGCAGGTTCAGCCCGCTGCTCAGCGATGAAATTTCCTCTATTGCCATAATAGATCCAACTGTACGCGCCGGTTGAATCTGCTCATAGTCAATCTGACCTCTCCCACCCGGGGTAGGTATCATGACTGTTCTATCACCACTAAAACCCATACACCGTTCCTGTGTTACTGTTTAATCGCCCAAAGATCCATTTTCAGTTCGGGAAACTGCTCCCCAATATGTAGTGCAATTGCCCGGTTAGTCCGAATGGCTTCCCATAGACGTCCTTGTGCTTGAAGCTCAAAGTAGACTGCGCCACCGTAGTAGGGTATTTGTCTCGGCGCTACAGGCATCGGCTCAATACGAATACCGGGCAGCTGTCGATTCACCAGTTGCGTGATATGCTCTACAGGCCCTATTTTCAGATGGGTAGGAAACTTGCTTCTGAGTGTTTCTTTGGGCAAGTCCGAAGATACAACCAATACATAAGAGCGCTCACTCAACTCCTCACCCGGGATCATGCCAATACGCACGCCATAGCTTTTTACCTCAAGCTCGATCCGGTAAGCATTTTGCTCCAGCAGGGTGTTCAATGAGCGATTCAACTCCAGCATCAGCTCATCAAAGCAGGCCTTGAGATCCTGATGGTTATAGCCAACCAGTTCCATTAATGAACGCGAGTCTGAGGTAAAGGTGGCGAGCTCTGCCGCAAGACTGAGTCCTTGCTCATAGATTTCGAGTGGATGAAGCCTGCCCAAACGCCCATAATGCTCAAACAAGGCCTTATAACGATTAGCAATCTGCAGCAACATCAAATCAGATATATCTGCAGCTGCTTCAGTCCCAGCATTCAAGATACGTTGTGAGTACAACTGACTGCGCAGGGACAAGAGCCCAGTGATTTCC
The DNA here is from genome assembly GCF_000764495.1 of Nitrincola sp. A-D6. Lineage (GTDB taxonomy): Bacteria > Pseudomonadota > Gammaproteobacteria > Pseudomonadales > Balneatricaceae > Nitrincola. Next base: position 10,449 of record NZ_JRLB01000096.1, on the reverse strand, counting down.
CGCACATATCCCTGAAGGTTCGGATCGGATACAACAAATAGCGTGGGTGGAATAAACCGCCTGTCCAGACGAATCTCATTACCTGCCACAGAATGCACCTGAGCAATCGGAATCACGGTATTCTGCTGATGCGTAATACGTTCTGGCTGAAGCCGAATTTTCTTATGGGCAACCTCTATATCAGCGGCACTGTTGGTATCTGCCACCACATCGGTAAACTGCTGGGTTTCGATCCGAAAGCGGGCATTACTGGCCGTTCTCTGTAGTCGATCCATATCAACACTGCCATTTTTCCACAACGGCAAGCACAGATTAATCCGATCACCGTCCTGCAACTCGCTGATATCCAGTGCATCCGGCAGGGTATCCGTACCAGGCATATCAAAAGGAGTGCCATCTTCAAAAATTCCGCTGCACTCACGAACCAGCACCTTGCCGATTTTTAACGCGCCATCATCCAGTGAGAGACTGGTAATTCCCCAGGCATAACCGCTCAGCGCTGTGGTTTTCAGGTTGATCAGTTTTTCAAAATATCGGTCCTGCTGCTGAAAATGCTGCGGACGAATAAACATGCCTTCAGTCCAGGCAACCTTTTTATGCCAACTCATCGAAATACTTCCTTTTAATTTTCGAATGTAACCACTTTACCTTCTAGATTCACACGTAACTGAACATGGTTATTCAGGCTGAGGTATTTACCCAGAAATCCTCGGTTGTCTCCGACCTGAATAACATCACGCCAATTGGCATTATCTATATCCTGAAACGCAGCAATGACACCGACAAAACGCACATACTCATCAATTTCGAACAGAATTGTTTCACGGCCACCCGGACGAATAACAACAGTTTTTGCCAAATCCGAAACGCTTGCGGCCCTATGATTATGAAATTCGAAATAATCGGCACGTACAAATTCTGATTCGCGCTCCATAAGAAACACCTGTACCTCGACAGGAAAAGATTGATTCAGACTATTTGGATTAAGATGCGCATCAGCAATCAATTCAACACTGACAAAAAACTTACCTTCCTGACTACCGATGATACGCATGGCATCCAATGCACTGCAGCCCGACAGCACGCTGAACAACCCCAATAACAACCAACGCTGGCTAACTGTCATGATTAAGCTTTTTAAGTTGATCTTCATATGCCATACCAAACTCCTTGATAAAAAATCCCTGCAGATCATCAGACATACTCGCCTTCAAGGTTTCATAAAAATCTTTATACTCTTCCCAGCAATTCACTTTTTTCAATCCTGGCATACCCGTGAGATGGCGAGGCTTACGCTGAAATTGTGTTTCCAGCGATTCGGGATCGAGGCGTTTCAGCAGTTTAAACAACGCTTCCTGAACACCTGACATCATCGCCAGCTGATGGGCCTGTATATCAGCAAAGCTTTCCTCTATAGCCTTATCACCTGCCTGATAAGCCTGCCCATCAGAAAACAAAATTATGTTCAGTGCTTCGCGACCAGTAGGGGAAAATTTGAATGGATTGTTATCGGTTGGCTGAATCATAGTCTGCTGCAAACGAAACTCGCCCTTTACCAGCGAACGTGTTGCTAACGCCTGTATCATGCCATTAGCAAAGGTTTTAAGCAGAGAGCCGAGCCGGTCAGCCAACATCGGCGAATCTTTAAGTAGTGATGGGTCCAAACCAGCGGACTGTAAAACTCGCTTTAACATTGCCGCATCAGACAGCAAATCAGTCTGTGCAACTGAAGCCGCTGGTGCTGGTGCTGGTGTTGGTGTTGGTGTTGGTGTTGGCTCTAATTGTGTTACTACCGCCGCTGACAAAGGAGCAACGGCGTTTTCAGCGTCTATTTCTAGCGCTTCGGGTTCGGATTCAGCTAGGGGAGCAAGGGCTGCAAACACATCTTCTTCGCTATCTGTCGGCGCTTCTGGCAGATCCACTAGAACCTTGGGCTCTGTTGCTACAGCATCCATGGTAAGGAACCAGTCATCCGGCAGCACCGGTTGATGATCAGGCAAGGATGTAGGCCGAGATGTCGTTAAACTGACACGCTCAGGGCTCAAATGATCATCAGAGGTTTTTATATCTGCTGAGGTGGAAACAACCGATGCGGCTGTCGAGGTATTTGCTAGCGCCGCCGTTAAGCCACTACCGGCATGCTCGCTGGAATGAAAAGCTACCGCATCGGCTGGTCGGCCAACTGGCTGATCAATCGACACACTGATTCTGTAGTCACCCATTCGGATCAGCGAACCATGTTTCAGCACAGCACTACGACCACGGCCTAAAGGGGTATCCTGGCTATCCAGATACACACCATTAGTGCTCAGATCAGTAATGATAAAGCTATCATTTTTGCGACTGACAATGCAGTGCTTACCGGATAAGTGCAAATTTTCATCGGGGAGAACCCAGTGATTGTCAGCCCCCCTCCCAATCGAGAGTAGCTCACTTTCCAACTGGATTGAACATCTGTCTTTCAGTTGTAATTGCTGTTCACTGATAACTTTCAGTTCCATCAGCATCTCGAACTCCTTTCAAGCTCCATTCAAACCTGCACATACCACAGGCTCTGCTTTAACTCAACGCCCTGACATACTTCCCAGATTGCCAGACTTAACGATGACGGGAGATTCTACCATCCACTACCAGACCTGTGGCAAATATAAATTGACTTTTTTACGATTCAAATCAAAAAAGGCCCCAAAAAGGGGCCTTAAATCATCTATCAAAGCGTTTTAGATCAAAGCAACAAACGCCGAATATCGCTGAGCAGGCCATTCAGCTCTGTCAGGAAACGACCCGCATCACTACCATTAATGGCACGGTGATCATAGGAAAGACACAGCGGTAACATCAGGCGCGCTTCAAACTCTTTACCGTTCCAGCGTGGTTTGATATCGGCTTTGGAAACACCCAGAATAGCCACTTCAGGCGCATTCACGATAGGTGTAAAACCGGTACCGCCTATGCCACCCAAGCTAGAGATGGTAAAGCAGGCGCCCTGCATCTCATTGGGTTTAAGCTTGCGATCTTTCGCCTTACCTGCCAGCTCAGCCGCTTCTTTGGACAGATCATAAACGCTCTTCTTGTCAGCGTCTTTGATGACCGGCACCATCAAGCCATTCGGAGTATCCACAGCCAGTCCGATGTTGACGTACTTTTTGTACACCACATGTTCACCATCCGCGTGCAAAGATGCATTGAACTTCTGATGACGAGACAGTGCAAGCGCGCAGGCTTTGATCAGGAAAGGCAGCGGCGTCAGCTTCACACCTGACTTCAATGCTTCTTCCTTCATTTCCTTGCGGAAGGCTTCCAGCGCGGTGATATCGGCATCATCAAATTGTGTCACATGCGGAATATTCAGCCAGCAACGCGCCATATTATCGCGGGTCAGGCGAGCAATTTTGCTTAACTTGACCATCTCGATTTCACCAAACTGGCTGAAATCGACTTCAGGTATGGCAGGTATACCGGAACCACCACTAATGGCGGCTTGCGGCTTATCGGCAACCTGTTGCAACGCTGTTTTAACGTAGAGCTGTACATCTTCTTTGAGAATACGGTTTTTTGGTCCCGTGCCACTCACTTTAGACAGATCTACACCGAACTCACGTGCCAGGGCACGCACAGCCGGGCCAGCATGTACCTGACGGTTGCTCTTTTCCAGTGCATTCAGATCAGCTACGGGCGCGGCTTTTGCTGCGGCAGGCGCAGGCTCAGCAGCAGCCGCTTTAGGTGCAGCTGGCTTTTCCTCTGCGGGTTTAGCCGCAGGAGCAGGAGCACTGCCAGCAACTTCAAGCTCCAGCAACAGGTCATTTTCATTAACCTTGTCACCTTCCTTGATGTGCATCGCCTTAATCACACCCGACATGGGTGCAGGCACTTCCATCGATGCTTTGTCGGTTTCCAGTGTAATCAGACTGTCGCCTTCACTGACACTGTCACCCGCCTTGACCAATACTTCAATAACGTCCACATCTGTGGCACCACTGAGATCCGGAATCAGTACTTTTTCCACACCACCTGAAGCAGCTGGTGCTGGAGCACTGGCTTCTTTAGCGGGTTCAGCCTCAGTTGCAGGGGCATCAGCCGATGTAGGCGCGGGTGCCGCAGAACCCTCGACTTCAAGCTCCAGTAACAAGTCATTTTCGTTAACCTTGTCACCTTCCTTGATGTGCATCGCCTTAATCACACCCGCCATAGGCGCAGGCACTTCCATCGACGCCTTGTCAGTTTCCAGTGTAATCAGGCTATCGCCTTCGCTAACACTGTCACCCACCTTGACCAACACTTCGATGACATCAACATCGTCAGCGCCACTCAGATCGGGGATCAAGACTTTTTCAACACCGCCAGAGGCGGCCGGGGCTGCAGAAGCTGGTGCTGGTGCTGGTGCTGGTGCAGCTTCAGCCGCCGGTTTTTCAGCCGCTGGTTCTGCCGCTGCTTGTTCACCGGCCTCCACTTCCAATTCAACAACAGCATCACCTTCACTGCAGGTATCACCTTCTTTCAGTAATACCTTGGTGATTTTGCCTGCGGCTGTGGATGGAACCTCCATCGAGGCTTTATCGGTTTCCAGTACAATCAGGGAATCGCCTTCGGCTACCACATCACCCTCTTTGACACAGAGTTCAATGATATCGACGCATCATAACCACCAATGTCTGGAACTGTTACAGTAATTTTACTCACAATCGTATCCTCTCGCTTAACCAGTCAGAAGTGCCTGTATCACACGGTCCAGGGGGCCGGCTTTTCAGGGTTAATGTTGAACTTCTGCATGGCCTTGGCGACGACGGACGCCTCCAGCTTGCCATCTTCCTGCAGCGCCTTGAGTGCCGCAACCACAACATAGTGTCGATTCACTTCGAAGAACTCACGCAGTTTGGCGCGGGTATCGGAACGGCCAAAGCCATCAGTACCCAGCACCTTGTAACGGCGTGGAATATATTCACGCAACTGATCGGCGTACATACGCATATAGTCAGTTGATGCGACCACCGGACCTTCCCGCCCTTTCAGGCACTGCTCCACATAGGATTCACGGGGCTGCTCTTCGGGGTGCAACATATTCCAGCGGTAAACCGCTTGAGCGTCACGACGTAGCTCGTTGATTGAGGTGGTGCTCCAAACGTCAGCTTCAACACCAAATTCCTCACGCAGAATAGTCGCGGCTTCGCGGACTTCACGCAGAATTGAACCACAACCCATCAGTTGTACGCGCAATTCGGCTTTCTTACCTTCATCAAGCAGGTACATCCCCTTGATGATGCCTTCTTCTGCACCGGCGGGCATATCTGGATGCTGATAGTTTTCATTCAGCGTTGTCACGTAGTAGAACTTGTTTTCCTGATCCTGGAACATCCGCTTCAGACCGTCCTGAATAATCACGGTCAATTCATAGCTGTAAGTCGGATCATAGCTGACACAGTTGGGAATCATCTGCGCCATCAAGTGGCTGTGACCATCCTGATGCTGCAAACCCTCACCATTCAGTGTGGTACGGCCAGACGTGGCCCCTATCAGGAAGCCGCGCGCCTGGGAATCGCCAGCGGCCCAGGTCAAATCCATCACCCGCTGGAAACCAAACATGGAATAGAAAATATAGAAAGGAATCACCGGGCAGTTGTTGTTACTGTATGAAGTGGCACAGGCCAACCAGGCACTAAACGCACCTGATTCGTTGATACCTTCTTCCAGTATCTGACCGGTTTTTGATTCTTTGTAGAACATGATCTGGTCACGATCATGGGGTGTGTAACGCTGCCCCTGAGAGGTATAGATACCCAACTGGCGGAACATGCCTTCCATACCGAAGGTACGTGCTTCATCCGGCACAATGGGCACAACACGGTTGCCGATATTTTTATCTTTAACCAGCGTGCTCATTACCCGGTTCAACGCCATCTGCGTTGAAATTTCACGCTCACCAGTACCCTTGAGCTGACTGCTAAAGGTATCCAGCTCAGGTGTTTGCAGTTTTTCGAAACTGTTGCGTCGCGCCGGATAAAAACCACCCAGCTGTTTACGCCGCTCAAACATGTACTTCATTTCTGCCGATTCAGGCGATGGGCGGTAATAGGGTACAGTTTCCAATTGCTCATCTGTCAACGGAATATTGAAGTTGTCACGGAAGAGCTTAAGATCCTCCAGCGCCACTTTTTTCAGTGAGTGGGTATCGTTTTTAGCCTGCCCTGATTGCCCTGTACCATAACCCTTGACGGTTTGCGCCAGGATAACGGTAGGCTTGCCTTTATGACTCATCGCCTCATGATAGGCAGCGTATACTTTGTAAGGATCATGGCCTCCGCGGTTCAGGTTCATGATTTCCTGATCCGACATATCCTTGACCATTTCCAGAAGTTCAGGGTATTTGCCAAAGAAATGCTCACGGGTATAGGCCCCACCGTTAGCCTTGTAGTTCTGTAGCTCGCCATCGACGACTTCGTCCATGCGCTTCTGTAACAGACCTTGATGATCCTTTTCAAATAATGGATCCCAATGACGGCCCCATAAGCATTTGATTACATTCCATCCGGCACCGCGGAAAATGGATTCCAGCTCCTGCACGATTTTGCCATTACCGCGCACCGGGCCATCCAGGCGTTGCAGGTTACAGTTGACCACAAACACCAGGTTTTCCAACTGTTCACGACCCGCCAGTGAAATAGCCCCCAGGGACTCGGCTCATCACACTCACCATCGCCCAGGAAGGCCCAGACTTTACGGTTGCCACGCTTAACCAGGTCACGCGCTGACAGATAACGCATCACATGCGCCTGATAGATCGCCTGAATTGGCCCCAACCCCATAGACACAGTTGGGAACTGCCAGAAATTCGGCATCAACCAGGGATGCGGATAAGATGGCAGGCCGTTGCCATCGACTTCACGGCGGAAGTTATCCATCTGTTCTTCAGTCAAACGCCCTTCAAGGTAAGCACGGGCATAGATGCCCGGGGAAATATGCCCCTGAAAAAACACCATATCCGATTCACGATCGCCTTCCGGCCCATGAAAGAAATAGTTAAACCCTATGTCATACAGTGTAGCGGAGGATGAAAAACTGGATATATGTCCGCCAAGCGCATCATTGTTGTCATTGGCACGCATGACCATGGCCATGGCATTCCAGCGAATAAAAGAGCGTATACGACGCTCCATAAACAGATCGCCAGGCATCCGAACTTCATCACGCGGTGAGATGGTATTACAGTAAGGTGTTGTCAAGGAACCGGCTGCACCGAGTCCTATGTCTGAAGCTTTATGGCCTAGCTTCTTTAAAATAAAACGCGCCCTGTCATCACCCTCGTGCTTGGCAACTGACTCAAGCGCGTCCAGCCATTCTTGAGTTTCCAATGGATCCACATCTTCTCTTATATCGTGCACTTTGTATTCTCCGGCCAGTTGATAACTGTATTTATGAAAGCCTAGACGTATGCTGCATGTTTTGCATGCTGCACCGCACAGATTATTATGTAGTAATACTACCTTTTTTGGGATTTACTGTCCATATGAGCATATATTGCTATTAAATAGGCGCAAAAATAGGACTAATTGTAATAAATATACAAGAATTATTTTACTAACTAGCTGTTTTATCTTGCAGATTAAGATCAGCCCGACGTAAAGCACGCTCAACTCGGGTATTTTCTTTACCCTGTTCCAATAAGGCATCTTCGACATAGGCAAGATGGTCCTGAACTGCTTGCCTTGCAGCTACAGGGTCACCTACCTCAATGGCAGCGAGTAAAAGGCCATGCTGCTCATGTATGGTACGTCGATAATCCGCTTTAGGGTAAATTTTACTTAGGTTATCGCCAATATGATGACTCAGCAGACTAAACAGTGCCCGCATCATGTGCAAAAGCACTGTATTGTGCGTTGCAGCAGCGATTGAAAGGTGAAACTCTACGTCCGCACGCACCTCATTTTCAAAGTCACGCACATCATGACAACGCTGTAAATCCTCATAGCAATGGCGAATCTTCTGTTTATCCGCCGAAGTGCTGCGTAATGCGGCGTAGTATGCCGACACCCCCTCAAGCGCAGAACGAAATTCAAGTAAGTCATACTGTGCTTCCGGATGACTTTCAAACAAGGCCATCAATGGATCAGAAAAGCCTGATCCAAGCTTCTCTGCCACAAATGTCCCACCACCATGACGACTCGTCAGCAGCCCTTTGGCAACTAATTTTTGTACTGCTTCCCTTAATGAGGGCCGGGAAACACCAAATTTTACTGATAGTTCCCGTTCAGGTGGTAAGCGCTGTCCAGGACTCAATGCCCCCTCTAATATCATCTCTTCTATCTGCTGAATAATGGCATCAGATATTTTGGGCTGCCTGACACTTTTATAGACCATCGCACTAGCTACCTTTCACTGAACAACATCACAACAACGTCTAGATTGAAATCCAGAAGTATATCAAACTCGTGTTATATAGAATTTAACCACAAATGGCCTGACATGGCAGTCACTTAATCGTATAGTCAGCGATTCCTATGCGTAAACAGGTTGTTTTTATGGAAGTCACTGCTTGGATGGTCGCTGATCGTATATTTCAGACCATCTTCCCTTTATTGGCCATCGTACTGATCGGTTTCATTTATGCTAGAAAGCGTCCGACAGACATGTCAGTCGCGAATAAAGCTAACATCGATATCTTCACGCCAGCACTGATCTTCTCAGTTATGTCGACTGAAAGTTTTGATCTGCCGAGCTACTATCCACTGGCCTTTGCTGCATTCGTTGTTATTCTTGCTTCCGGGTTACTGATATGGCCACTGTGTCGCTTTATCGGCGTCAAGCCTAAAACTTTCTTGCCCCCAATGATGTTTTCCAACAGCGGCAACCTGGGTATTCCATTGATTGTACTGGCTTTTGGGGAATCAGCCCTTCCCGCTGCCGTTGTCTTATTCCTGGTTGAAAATCTGCTGCACTTTACGCTGGGGCTGTATATTCTTGACCATAAAACCCGCTTACTTAACCTGCTACGCATGCCGATGATCATTGCAACTCTTGCAGGAGTTGCCTGGAGCTACTCCGATATGGTTCTGCCAGCGGCTTTACGCACTTTTGTTGATATGCTTGGACAGATCGCTATTCCACTCATGCTGTTTGCACTTGGAGTACGCATGACCAATATAGACTTTACTCACTGGAAAATTGGTCTGTGGGGTGCTGTACTGGCGCCACTGTCAGGCTTACTCGTTGCAGCAGCCTTACAACCCTTTTTACAACTCGAGCCACGTCATTTCGCCTACTTACTGCTGTTTGCAGCACTACCACCCGCTGTACTTAACTATATGGTTTCAGAACGCTATAACCAGGAACCTCATTTAGTAGCGGCCATCGTACTAATTGGCAATGTCGGCAGTTTACTGTTCATTCCAATCGTACTGGCCTTTACACTCTGACGGCAAAGGGGAACGTCTGCCGTCAGAGGATAACTGACTCAGTCGTCCTGTACCGCGACCTGCTCAACTTGCAGTAGATCACGATTGCGTTCCAGCGTCGCTGGACCTATGCCCTGCACCTGAGTCAGTTCTTCAACACTGACAAAGCTACCCTTTTCAGTACGGTAATCAACAATAGCCTGCGCCTTGGCCGGTCCTATGCCGGATAAAGCAGCGGCAATCTGTTCAGCACTGGCAGTATTTAGATCAATCGGCGTTGAAGCCGATAACGGAGCGGTAAAACATAAAGCAGCAGTTAGTGCCAAAGCACCAAGAAAAGATAGTTTCATTGTAAACCTCCATGTTTGAGAAACACGCCGGTCTCCAGACCAGCGCCTTAAACTTAATCGGATCAGCCTGACACACCAGCCTAAGATCAAAAAAACAGCAAATAGATTGACACAGATCAAACGCCGATCAGATAAATCCACCCGCATGAAGTTCACTCAGAATCTGGCGACAGCGATCGGCAGGCTTATCCGCACGCGTGATCGGTCGACCAATAACCAGATAATTACTACCCTGGCGCAAGGCCTCCAGTGGCGTCATGATACGACGCTGATCACCTGCATCGGCATCCAGGGGACGTATTCCAGGCGTAACCAACTTAAAGCTATCGGGTAACTGCTGACGCAACAATTTCGCTTCCTGTGCAGAACAGACCACTCCATCAAGACCGCACTCAGCGGTTAAACGTGCCAGACGCTGCACCTGCTGCTCTGGTGCAACAGCAATACCAATATCCTCAAGATCAGACTGCTCCATACTGGTCAGCACAGTCACAGCAATTAGCAGAGTCTGACAGTCTGACTGCTTATCCAGCACCTCACGTGCAGCCTGCATCATGCGCCGACCACCAGACGCATGCACATTAACCATCCAGACACCCAGCTCTGCAGCAGCCCTCACTGCACTGGCGGTGGTATTGGGTATATCGTGAAATTTAAGATCAAGAAATACATCAAAACCACGCAACTGCAGAGCTTCAACCACAGCTGGACCC
>NZ_JRLB01000095.1 GCF_000764495.1 Nitrincola sp. A-D6 | reverse complement strand
TACCCTTGACCCTCAGGGACCCGCCGCGGCTGAGGTGGCGCTGTTATGGTGGGGCATGTTTGGTTTTTTCACGCTGGTTCTGCTGGCGGTTGTGCTGTTGTGGCACTACGCGATAAAGCGTCGGGATGACACTAGTCCGGTAACGCGTACCAGTGGCTGGATTATCTGGGGAGGGTTGGCATTACCGGTAGTCAGCATAACTATCCTGCTGATTGTAGGCGTGCCGATCGGGCAGCGGATGATGCCGCTGGATGATGAAGAGGCAGTGCAGATTCAGGTTACCGGCCATCAGTGGTTTTGGCAGGTGGTTTATCCTGAGCAGGGCGTGCAACTGACCGACGAGCTGCATATACCGGTCAATACCCCGGTGCACCTGCATCTGACCAGCGCCGATGTTATCCATTCCTTTTGGGTACCACGGCTGGGGGTCAAGTTGGATATGTTACCTGGGAGAACCAATGTGTTGCGGCTCGAAGCTTCGGCCGCCGGGGTTTATCGTGGCCAGTGCGCTGAATATTGCGGCCTGGGCCATGCGCATATGCAATTTACCCTAACCGCACATGAACAGCCGGAGTTTGCCGACTGGCTAAAGCAGCAGTCGGCACAGACGTTAAACCTACAGGAGTCAATCATCGATGAGTGACACCAAAACAGCCGCAACGCCGTCGGCTGCAGCGAGTCAGTTGGCCCGGATTTGGGCCAATTTGCCGGGTTGGGGCGGTTTGGCCGCGGTAAATCATGGCACCATCGGTCTGCGTTTTATGGTGACCGGGATGGTGTTTTTCCTGATTGGCGGTGTGTTGGCGATGCTGATACGCACGCAGTTGGCGCTGCCTGAGCAGAATATTGTCAGTGCCGAAACCTATGGCCAGCTATTTACCATGCATGGCAGCGTGATGATGTTTCTGTTTGCCATTCCGGTGTTGGAAGGACTGGCGATCTATCTGATTCCGAAGATGATTGGTGCCCGTGATTTAGTCTTTCCGCGACTTAGCGCATTGGGTTATTACTGCTACTTATTTGGTGGCATTATCATTATGTCCAGCCTGCTATTGGGCATAGCGCCAGACTCAGGTTGGTTTATGTATACGCCACTGAGCAGTAGTGAATTTTCGCCAGGACCAGGCTCCGATTTCTGGTTGCTGGGCATCACCTTTGTTGAAATTTCGGCAATGGCGGCGGGTATCGAGCTGACAGTGTCTATTCTGTGCAGCCGGGCCAAGGGTATGACACTCAGTCGGATGCCGCTGTTTTGCTGGTACATTTTGGTGATGGCGCTGATGATTGTGTTTGGTTTCCCACCGTTAATCCTGGCCAGTATTCTGCTGGAGCTGGAACGCGCTGCCGGTATGCCCTTTTTCACCGTGGCGGCGGGTGGAGATCCGCTGTTGTGGCAGCATCTGTTCTGGTTATTTGGTCACCCTGAGGTTTATATTATTTTCCTGCCTGCCGCCGGTATAGTCTCAACGCTGATTCCGGTGTTCAGTGGCCGTCCGATTGTCGGCTATCGTTGGATCGTTATCGCCGTTATTTTAACCGGCTTTATTAGCTTCGGGCTGTGGGTGCACCATATGTTTACCGTGGGCATTCCCCAGTTGGCACAGGCTTTCTTTTCAGTGGCAAGCATGCTGGTGGCGATTCCGACGGCCATTCAGGTGTTCGCCTGGCTGGCGACCTTATGGCGCGGCAAGGTGGTATTTCATTTGCCAATGCTGTGGGTCAGTGGCTTTCTGGTTGTGTTTGTCTGTGGTGGATTGACTGGGGTGATGCTGGCGCTGGTACCTTTAACTGGCAGGTACACGATACCCATTTTGTCGTAGCACATATGCATTATGTGCTGGTGGGAGGGATGTTTTTCCCACTGATCGCCGGGCTGTATTACTGGTTGCCCTTAGCCTCTGGCGGATGCCGTCGCAGCGATCGGCCGCTGGGGATTCTGGCTGACTTTTGGTGGCTTTAACCTGACATTCTTATTGATGCACCTTACCGGTTTGCTGGGTATGCCACGGCGGGTATACACCTATGAAACCGGTTTAGGCTGGGATGTGTTGAATCTGTTGTCGTCCATCGGTGGTTTTATTATGGCCATAGGTGTGGCGCTGGTGCTGCTGGATCTGTTGCTGCATTTTTGGTTTGGCCAGCGAGCCAGCGCCAACCCCTGGCAGGCTGATACCCTGGAATGGGCACTGGATATGCCACCAGCCCAGTATAATTTTGCCAGTGTTCCCAGCGTCAATAGCCGCCATCCGCTCTGGGATGACCCGCAACTGGCTGAGCGGATTGCCTCAGGGCAGGAAGGTCTGGCTGAAGCGAATAGTGGCTTGCGCGAAACCTATGGCACCTCTGCGATCAGTGCTCAGCGGGAGCGAATTATACAACTGCCCGGAAATTCCTGGTTGCCACTGTACTGCGCTATGGCTTTGGCGGTGGTATGTATCAGTCTGCTAAGCCGTTGGTACGAACTGGCTATAGTGGTGGTTGTTCTGACTCTTGGCTTATTACTGCGCTGGAGTTGGGAGAACGGCGGCCATCCCTCAGCAGCGCCCTTGGATCCATTGAATGAACGCAGTGAAAATGAATTGCTGCTGGAATCACGAACCATAGATGGCCCCGGACGTTGGGGCATGATCGTCACCTTGCTGGCTAATGGCGCTTTGTATATGTCGCTGTTGTTCGGTTGGTTTTATCTGTGGACAGCTGCCCCGCAATGGTCAGCACCCGACGAGGGTCCCTTGCCGTTCTGGCTATTGTTGCTCTGTGGCTTGCCCGCCTGTATCGCCTTATGGCTGTTTCAGCGCCTGTGCCAGCGCCTGGCAGAGGGTGATGCTCAGCAACTGCAACGCCAATTATGGCTGAGTGCCGGTTTGGGGTTGCTGCATTTTGTACTGTTATTGGTGCTGTTTATCATGGCACCCCTGAACTACACCGAAAGCGCTCATGATGCCGTGCTGATGGTGATTTTGCTCTATCTGCTGGGACACGCTGGCCTTGCGGTGGTATTAACTGCACTGCAGGCACTTAGAGTAGCGCGCGGTTATGTCAGTGCCAGCTTGCCTTATGAGCCGCAGGTGATTAAGCCGCTGTGGTTTTATTACCTGGCGGTCTTCTGGATTAGTGTTGCGCTGTTTTTCTTGTTACCACTGGGCTGGGGTACGCTGTGATGAGCCACTCAGTGAAAAGCCGCACCCTGAAGCGCAAGCTCAGCTGGTTTGCGCCAAGCCATCCGGCTCAGATAGTGATGGGTTTTGTTATCTGGAGTATCTGGTTTATTGCCATGTATGGCGGCTTATCCGTGGCCTGTCAACTGGTTCCGCCTGACACTGGGCAAGGTCCTTTTACCTGGATTAACAGTGGCTTGTTTGCTTTTACTCTGCTGGTTTTTGCGCTGTTAGTGTTGCTGGCCTGGCGCAGTGGTCGTTACTGTGCATCGCAGCACAAGGCTGGCGAAGTAACGGCCGGTTTTGGGCGCTTCGTTGGTTATGTTGGCACTGTGCTGTATCTGATCGCTGCGGTTGGCACCCTGGCAGGGGGCTTGCCGGTGCTGGTATTGTCACCATGCAGCTAAAGCAGTGGCCGTGGTTAAATCCTTGGTCAGGGTTGCTGGTATTGGCAAGTCTTAGCCTGCCGGTGCAGGCGCATAGCCCCTTGCAAAGTGATGGTGCCAGCTTCCAGGCCGCGCTGCTAACAACACTGTTGCTGGCGCTGTTCTGGTTGTTTTATGTGCTTGGCAGTATCAAGCGACCACCACGACTCTGGCGTGCGCTGCTGTTTCATAGCGCTTGTCTGCTGTGCGCGTTGGCCGTCGTCGGGCCACTGGATGATTTGGCAGAAACCAGCGCCAGTGCGCATATGCTGCAGCACATGCTGTTAATGGTGGTGATTACCCCATTGTGGGCATTAAGTCTGCCCTTGCCGCAATTCGCTGCTATTACTGGTCGTTGGGGCCGTTTTGCCTGGCAACCGCTGCTCAAGTTGGCCGCTTATCCGTTGAGTCTGGCTTACCTGCATGCGGCTGTCGTTTGGTTTTGGCATACCCCACGCTTTTACGTGCTGGCACTAGAACATCCCTGGTGGCACTTAGTCGAGCATATCTGCTTTGTGTTCACCGCCGCGATGTTGTGGTGGGCGGTATTGCATTGTACCGAGCGAACGCGCAGTTGGGCGCTGCTCGCCTTGTTGTTTACCCTGATGCACACCGGCTTTTTGGGTGCTGTGCTGACCTTTGCTGAGTCCTTATTGTATTACCCCAGCCATCAACTCGCAGATCAGCAACTGGCCGGGTTACTCATGTGGGTGCCTGGAGGGGTGCCTTACATACTGGCGGCTGCCTGGTTGGGCTATCGCTGGATCAAAAGCAGGGTTATGACATGAAGGCCCCTTCATGGTGAAGAAATAGAAGCTTTTAAACAAAAGCATGATGTCTCGACCACCCCGCAGGTATTTATCGACGGGACGCGCATTGGCGGCTATGACGAACTGCGAGAGCATTTCGGATTGGATGTGGCCGATGAGGACGCCGTAACCTACGAACCTGTCATTGCGCTTTTCGCCACAGCCTTGTTTATGGGATTGGCAGTTAGTTGGGCCGCTACAGGTACACTGCTGAGTGCCAGGATGCCGGAATATTTCGTGGCGATTGCTATGTGTCTGCTTGGGCTGCAAAAGCTTAAGGACGTGGAAAGCTTTAGTACCATGTTTCTTAACTACGATCTGCTGGCTCAGCGCCAGGTGCGCTATGGCTATGTGTATCCTTACGCTGAAACAATTGCGGGGATTTTAATGCTGGCCGGTGCACTCATCTGGGTGGCGGCACCGCTTGCCCTGTTTATTGGCACGGTGGGCGCGGTCTCGGTGTTTAAGGCTGTCTATATCGACAAACGAGAACTCAAATGTGCCTGTGTCGGTGGGGACAGTAACGTGCCGCTGGGGTTTGTGTCGTTGACAGAAAACCTGATTATGATCGGCATGGGGCTTTGGATGTTACTTAGCATCTATGTGTTTTGACGTAGCCCTACACACTTGATATTCACAGCTGCTGAAACTGAATAACCGTTGATCAGGGCTGTGTTGCTGTTTAAAGTTTTATTATGGCTAACATGGGGATTTAGATGTTATTCCGTATGTATGTGTTCTAAAGTGCTTGTTACTTTCTGTTCTTATTTGTGAGCAAAAAATGCAGGTGAACATGCGATTAGCTGATTTTATCAGGGCAGAAATAGAGCCGATCCTGGAGGATTGGGATGCCTTTGCCAAAACTATTTTTTCTGCCCGACAGATGGGCAAGAGTGGACTGCGCGATCATGCCAGAGAAATGCTTTTGGAGATTGCTGATGATCTCGATTCTCATCAGAGTGACTCTGAACGGAGCGCTAAATCGCAAGGTCGTGGTCCAGAGGATGGGGAAGAGTCTTGGGCAGAAGTGCATGGTGGCGATCGGCAGACCAGCGGCTTCAGCGTGATGGATACAGTGTCTGAGTTTCGTGCTCTGCGTGCAAGCGTGGTTTCACACTGGACTAAAGCTTACCCAACGGTTGCCGGACAACAGCTTGAAGACCTGACCCGATTTCATGAAGCCATAGACCAGGCTGTCGCGGAATCGTTGGAACAGTATGCGACTGAAAAAGAGATGGAGACCCGGCTGTTCGGTGCTATTCTGGTGGCATCACCGGATCCGATCTATGTGCTGGATCTCGAGGGCAGATTTATTTATGCAAACAAGGCGACGGCCGATCTGTTCGCTCTGGCGCCTGAGGCGATTATTGGACAAACCACCTTTGATCTCGGGTTTCCGTTCGCTGAGGACTTTAAGCACAACCTGGAAAGGGTGATTGCTGATCAGTCCTTCTTCCGGGGTAAGTTTGTTCACACCTTTGCTTCTGGCAAGGGAGAGCGGTTCGAGTATCTGCTGGCGCCGGTGTTGGATGCGCATCAGCACACGGAAGCGATTGTCTGCATTTCCAGGGACATTACTGAACAGGCACTCGCCGAGGAAAAAATATGGCACAACGCCCATCATGATCTGCTGACCGGTCTGCCCAATCGACGTCTTTTCCTGGATCGTCTGGAACAGGAGGTCAAACATGCCAATCGCAGTAGTCTGTCACTTGCCGTATTATTTATGGATCTGGATGGCTTTAAGGAAGTCAACGATTCCTTTGGCCATGAGGTAGGCGACCGTTTACTGTCTGACGTGGCCGCGCGCCTTAATGACTGTGTGCGGGAGGTCGATACGGTTGCGCGTATGGGCGGCGATGAGTTTACTGTGATTCTCACCGGTGTTAAGCAGCGCAAGGATGTTGAACTTGTTGCTCAGACTATTATCGATGCGCTGGCGAAGCTTTTTTTAGGTGCACAACAATCTGTCCAGATTACCGTGAGCGTTGGCATCTCTTTCTACCCTCAGGATGCAGACACACCTGTCGCCTTGCTGGAAGCCGCAGACAAGGCTATGTATAGCGCCAAAGACTCCGGTTCAAATCGGATGTGTTTTTATGCGGCATCTTGTTAATTCACAGTTGTAGCCGGCCATTCGGGTTGGAGTGTATCCAGCTGGTCTAAAAATTCAGTTTTTCACCTTGCGGCATGTCTACTTCACTGCTAGGCTCAAATTGAAAATAATAAAACACGCGATTAAATCTGCCGTTTGCTGTTCCTGGGTTGAGTTGTACTAGAGTATTTCATTCAGATTGAATCGCTCAGTCATGTGAAATGATGGTATTAATATGCCAGATTTTCAGCGCTCAATGACATTGCCCGGACACTTCAGTCGCAGATCCTTCATGCCTTGAGTTCTGCTCCGGATATTGACTTCCCAGTGACGGCTGAGACGCTGCCGCTGGCTCCTCCCTCCGATGAATTAAGCAGCGATGTCGTTGCTGTGCTTTACCTTTATCACATCGAGATTGACCCGCATCTGCGTAATCGCAAGTTAATTCCCGACAGCGCCGATCCATCCCTGATGATTAAGCCCCCCTTGCCCTTGCAACTGCGCTTTTTATTCGTGCCCTTGTCGACAGATGATGACAGGAATCAGTTGATGCTCGGGCGCGTGCTGCAGCATTTTCACGATACACCCAGTTTTCGGCCGATACCCGGATCACCCTTGGGGACTAGTCGGGGTGGGGCGCCCGCACAGCTTCGGGTCAGGTTTGATCTGACCTCTTATCAGGACCTGGCACAACTCTGGTCAGGGTTATCGCGCCCGTTCCGGCTATCGGCGGGGTTGTTGGTCGATATAGTGACGATCGACAGTGCCTGGCCGCCGAAGAAGTGCCTCGCACCGGGGCGGTGATTGGGGTTAGCGGGAACTCAGCTCGAGGAACAGGGACATGACTGAGGCATTCACTGGGCCCCAGTTGCTCATCCGGCTGAAGGTCGAAGATGCCTTGTCGGGGCTTGGCCTGGCCGATGCCAGGGTTAACTGTTCAGTCCGCAGTGCGAATGCCGCCTATCGTCCCTCACCCTTTGCGCTACAGCCTGCTGGAGATGGCTGGTTTGTGATGGTGATGAGCCATCTGGCGCTCGCCGCCAGGCTGCGACTTGGTATAACTACGCGGTTTCGCTTCGAGGTGTCGCTATTGGGCTATCAGCCAACTGAAGAGGTGCTGTTCATTGCACCGGCTGATTTCACGCTTGTCACTGAGGATATCCGCTTGGTGATGTCCTTATCAGACACAGCCGTATTGCCGGGGCGCCTTTCGAAGTCGCCTGGCGCTTTCGCCTCACCCTGTTCGTCTTGCCGGGCAGGTGGTCCGCGATGACGACCCGGCAGAGCCCGTAGCCGGAGCCGAGGTGCGCTTAAACGGCGAAGCTGCCGGGGCGCAGACGACCGATGCCTCCGGTCGATTTCTGTTTGATGCCTTGCCTTTGGCGCAGACCGTCACGGTATCTGCCAGTGATGGTGAGGTGAATAGTAGTACCAGCCATCTGATCGACTTTAACAAATCCACCAACCACTTAACGCTCAGCATACCGACACAAACAACCGATTAACACCTAGTCCTTTGTGGAAGGAGACAGGCATGACCGCATATCTATCACCAGGAGTTTATATAGAAGAGGTCCCCTCGGCCAACAAGGCAATTCAAGGGGCTTCGACCTCTACTGCCGGGATGGTCGGTCTGACTGAACGTGGGCCAATTGGCGTGCCCACCTTAGTGACCAGCCCGGGTGCGTTTAAGCGTATCTTTGGTGGGCTGCTTGATCCGGCAACCTATCCTGACGGGG
>NZ_JRLB01000094.1 GCF_000764495.1 Nitrincola sp. A-D6 | reverse complement strand
ATGAGAAAACGACAATCAAAGTTGACGCCGTCCCTTACTTAAGAGTATCAATAAAACACCCGTGTCGCTGCGCTCCGATGGGTGGCAGCTTTGCCTGGTCCGGGTGGCAGGCTTCACGTGGAATGGGTGGCAATCTTCAGCGGTTTACGCATATTTGATTGGCACGCCCCCAGTCATAACCGATATAGCCACAGAAAATTAACACCACGATCCAATCAATAACGCCATGATGAACACCAAAAACAAACCACTCGATAAGCTCAACGACTATGACAAGCAGCAAGGCAATAGTGAGCGCCCCTGATATCGATTGAAAAAAGGCGGGATACAGTGAGCCTAAACACATCATTCCTATCGTCACCAGCCCGGTGATTCGAATGGCTTCGGAGACGAGCGTTGGATCAAACTGGCTCACCACTAAATTTATAATCAAGCCAAAGGGTACAACAACAAAGTTGTAGCCAATAAAGCTCACCAGTGGATTAGTCGATCCATTAAAGAGATAAATGCCAAAAAAGCATGAAGCAAAGAAGCCAATGATAAATATCCACGGCTCTATACTGGCAATAGCCTGAGGGTCAATATTCACAACCATCAGCCAGTTTATAGCGAACCCCCAGCACAGGGTTAAACCTATGGCTAAATTGTAGGCGGTAGGGCTAATGACAGGATCGGTGGTACTCGTTCTGTCGAATACATCTACTTCCATGTTGATTCCTCGCTGTTGTACCTGAAAGGCTGAGCCTGACGGCACCACCGTCGTGTCCTGCTGCAACCTGAACCTGTTTGCTGCCGCACCTATTTGATGCGCTCAGCAGGGCTAACTATAGCCTAGGTACATAGCAAAAATTGTTGATTTAAATCAGTAAGAGAAGGGTTTCGCTAAGCCGTTTTACTCTTACGCGCATCCCTGACCAGGTAAGAATTCCCAGGTCCGCGCTTGAGTTCAAACAGATCGCTAGCCTTGAATAGACTGCTTAGATTCTTAAAGCCATAGTTGCGGGTATCAAATGAGGTTTTATTGGAGATATGTGAACCCACCGGGCCCAGAGCGGCCCAACCGTTATCTTCCTCGGTGGCCTGGATAGCCTGACGCAGTAAGCTGATAAGCTTGGTGTTGGAATTAATGTTTTTCGATTTGGACTGTGATGTACCGTTCTGCTTTTGCTCCTGCTCCTGATCTAAAAACAGAAACTTTGAACAGGCATTCACAAAGGGGGCAGGGGTCTTGCGTTCGCCAAACCCCAGCACAACTTTTCCCTCAGCCAGGGCACGCATCACCATTGGGGTGAAATCACAATCTGATGACACAAAGCACATCACATCAATAATTTTGGTGTACATCACATCCATGGCATCAATCACCAGCGCAATATCTGAGGCGTTTTTACCCTTGGTCAGGTCATACTGCTGCACGGGTTGAATGGCATACTCGTTTGACATCCTCCCCTCCCTAAAGGAAGGCGATTCCTACGGCGCTAAACAAGAGCGAACTCCTGCATAGTCGCTTCGGCGGGTTCCTGCTTCGCAGGACGGCCCGACTGCACCGTTCCTCCACAGGCCAACACGGCATGCCCTGCCGCTAAGATATTGATCGCGCCGACCAGATCGGCGTTTTCCTCGAACCCACATTCGACACAGGCAAAGCGGGCTTGCGTCTGGCGATTCTCTGCTGACACATGACCGCAGCACGGACACGTTCGGCTGGTGTTGCGGGGATTGACCGCCACCACCTGACCGCCGCGCCATACCTGCTTGTACTCCAGTTGTCGACGGAACTCGAACCAGCCTTGATCGAGAATCGACTTGTTGAGTCCCGACTTGGCTTTGACGTTCCGCCCTGGGGTTTCGACGCTTCCCTCTGCTGACTTGGACATGTTCCGCACCTGCAAGTCCTCGATACACACCATCGCGTGGTTTTGGCTGATCGTGGTCGTGGTCTTGTGCAGGTAGTCGCGGCGGATGTTGGCGATGCGGGTATGAAGCTTCTGGACTTTGGCCTTCGCCTTTTTCCAGTTGTTGCTGAACTTCTTCTTGCGCGACATGGCACGCTGACAGCGTGCTAGTCGTTGCTCATACTTCCGAAAGGTATTGAGCGGCTCGATAAAGCTGCCATCGCTCAAGCTGGCGAAGCGGGTGATGCCCACGTCGATACCGATGATCGATGTCGACGGATGCACCGGCTCTGCAATTTCGCGTTCGGTTTGGATCGACACGAACCATTTGCCGCTCGACTGGCTCACGGTGATGTTCTTGACCGTGCCCAGCACGTCCCGACTGTTGCGATAGCGCAGCCAGCCGAGTTTGGGCAGGAACACCCGGCTGTTGCCTTGGTCGAGTTTGAAACCCTGTGGGTAACGGAAACTATCGCTCACGCCCTTTTTCTTGAAACGCGGGAAATCGGCCCTTTTCTCGAAGAAATTTTTGTAGGCGCGCCCCAGATCTTTCAGTGTTTGCTGTAATGGCTGAGAATGGGTTTCCGACAACCATTTTGTTTCTTCGTTTTTCCGCCACTCTGTCAATTGTTTGCACAAACCAGCGTACGACAACTTCTTTTTGCTTTCGGCATAGTGCGCTTGCTGCAACGCCAATGCCTTGTTGTATACAAAGCGGCACGACCCGGCGAAACGGCGCATGTCGCGCTGTTGTTCGCCGTCTGGCATCAGTTCAAATTTAAAGGCTTGAAGTCGTTGCATAACTCAACCATACTCTGGTCTATGAATGATGACAATGATATTAGACACGGCAGACACTGCGTTTTCAAGCTGCACGTTCATCTGGTCTTCGTGACCAAATACCGACGCGGCGTATTCACAAAAGCCATTCTGGAAGATCTTCAAGAAATATTCGCCAGTGTATGCTCGGACTTTGAAACAGAGCTGGTGGAGTTTGATGGCGAGGACGATCACGTTCACTTGCTGGTGAATTATCCGCCTAAAGTGGCAATATCGAAATTGGTTAACAGCCTTAAAGGGGTATCCAGTCTCCTTATCCGGAAAAAGAATTATCCAAGCATCCGCAAGAAACTATGGGGCGGTGCTCTATGGTCCCCCAGCTACTTCGCCGGAAGTTGCGGAGGCGCACCTATCGAGATCATCAGGCAATACATCGAACAACAGCAAACTCCTCATTAACTCGAACACAAAGGACGGCGCTGCCGTCCGCGCTATCCATCCCCGCCCTAAACGATGGGGCTTTTCGCGCAATCCGGTAAAAGATCCTCCCAAGGCTTCAGACTAGGGGCTTTCCAGTTGCCATAAGCTTTCCTGATCGTGACGACACCGTATTTCGCCACTTCGCTGAGAACATCTTCAAACTTATTGGCCGGGGCGTTATCGGCATCGATGAACAAGGCTATTTTCTGTTTTGATTCGTTCATCTTGGAGTGATCTCCTTATCAAATTAAAGCGCTTGGGTAGTGTCGAACTTTACCACTGATCGACATTTCGGAAACGCAGAGCAACCCCAAAATTGTTGACCCGCATTAGCGCCACGCTTGGTTTCCCTGATTATCATGCCAGAACCACAACGAGGACAAGTCTGCTCACTCTCTTTACTGGCAACAATCTCCTGCACATACTTACGATGCTTAAAGTCGGTTACCAGGCCAGGTTTAAGCTTAATGGCATTGAGTGATTTTATAATCTCATCAACTTCAGCGTTTGACATGACGACATCTTTGAACTGATTGATGTAATTAACACAGCCACGCGCATAGGTAACGTTGTCGGGCATCTCCGTTTTGAAGGTGCTATCACCAATAAATACAATTAATGAGTGGATGAACTCAGGATTACAGCCTAAAACAGTCTCCAGCGTTTTGACATGCTTGTAGTTTTGATGCAACGGATTTTGGAACTTGGTAGTGTGCCGGTATATTTTTTGCATCCATTGCTTCTGATGGTCTGAACCAAATATCCAGCCTTTCATATTCTTCGTTTCGACAACAAAGATACCAAATTTAGAGACCACTATATGATCTACTTGAGTTGTACCATCGTCGGTTGGAAGGGTGACATTTTTGATTAGCGTGTATTCGGTTTGTGGCAATGACGCTAAAAGCTTGTTTACCAGGAACTCACCAAAGACACCTTTAAACCAACGGCTTTTTAAAATCGCTACGAGAATTAAAAATGGTAATATGTACCAGATTTGTAAAGCGCTATTGAGTATTGTGTTGGTTATATCCATTTGATTTCCTTATTTAACTAAGCGCTTATAAATTTTGGATTGCTTGTGCCCTAATCATAGGGCTTTGAGTGTCCACTAAGACGGGGGAACTACACCGGCGCAATGATGTGGCTTGTTATACATTTACTGCACCGTCGAATTAAACACAATTGAAAGGCTGCTAAGAATAGCCATAGAAAAAGCAATAAACTTTAGCGGAACAACTTCATTGCACAACTTCGTGTTGCACAGGCTCATATGTGTTAGAAATTTCAACTGATTACGGAACAACATTTTTCTTTGAGAACACTGTCACAGATTTTGCACCACGCGATAAAGCGACATATAGATTCTGTGGAGTCATAACGCCCGCATCCAAAATAAGAGAGTGCTCTGATTCTAAGCCTTTCAACAGCAATGTAGATCCAATAGCTCTTTGCGGAATTCTTCTATCGCCTTGGTGCCGTCTTTGCTCTCGAATAATTTCTGCTGACATCATAATTGTTTTAGAAGGATCACTAATACTTAACGAAACAGCATTCTTTAAGGCAGAGAATGCACCTTTTCTAAAGGTCCTTGTATTAGGGCAAAGCTCAAGAGAACTTAACAAGCTAGCTATTGAGTCCCTACCTCCAGTTTCGATAACCAATTTAACTGCAAGCTCTATCTCTGTAGCTGGTGTGCGATTTCTTCCTGCTAAAATTGTAGGTATACGCTTATTTATGTTTGTTCGTCCAACCCCTGTCATCATTAATGAAACTGAGCTGAGAATTGTATCAGCTAGTTCGCTGCCGTTTAAATTGTCCATATTAGAGGCAATTTCGGTAACATCACCCAGATCTACAGGCTCAACGACATCAATACCTCTCGATGAGCTAGCAAAGCTATGTCTTGATCTAGGATTTCTAGAATCTCCGATAATTAGAAGTGAATCTTCAACGTTATTTTCAGTTCTTATTCGATATTGGACTTGATTTTGAGTTTGAATATTTTTCTGTGCGTTATCAGATAACTCGTTCCAGTGCACATGGGCAGGACAACCTAATAAATCAATAGAGCCTCCATTCAGTAAGGTGTCTCGACAATTTAGTATCCATTGTCCTAACTCGGGGGTTTCCGCATTAATCCATCGCCAAGGAGTATTTAGTTCGGCAATTAAAGGAAATCTTGATTTTACATCTTGATCCCATGAAGGCATAGGCCCACCGAAACTAAATATGCATTGCATCGGGTCGCCAAACACTACTGTAGGTAAAACTTCTGACAATGAACATATCAATTTATGCTGGTCGACATCGCAGTCTTGATACTCATCGACCAACAACCGTGAATATGATGACCTAATTATCTCAAAGATATTTCCCGCACAAATATATTCATTAACTTTTCTCCGTAATTCTGGATAAAAAACTCTCGGGTTCATTGGCGTGCTCTGAATTCCACATGAATTCGGAAACATTTTTGCAACACGTAAAGCCCACCCATCTATAGTAGACACAACAAAATTATTACTAGGAACTCTTAGCCGTTTTAGCCTTTGCTTTAACGCCGCTACTCCCGCTGTTGTATGTGTTAATACCAAATAAGGCTTCACAGTTTCAATATTTAGAGCTTCTGTAATTAAGTGTGTTTTTCCACAACCAGCGGGAGCAACTATCAACCCTATTTCAGAATTTAGAACAGCCTCTAGTGTCACTACTGAGCTCCTTGAGGTCTGGCCCAAGAAAATAAACTATTTATAGGCACCTTAAATACATCGGTGAAGTTTTGATAGTTTGGCATAATAATTGATTGCGCTAATGTTTCAGCTGGCTCGATGTCTTTATACCAAGACTTATTCTTAGCAGCCTTTGACAATATTGCTCTCATAGAATCGTCAAAATTATCAAGACAATCATCTAGATAAAACTCATTATTTGAAAAATTTTGAATGCTCGAATTTATAGAATCACGGCTTTTTCTTGAAATAGCATATTCAATTAACTCTGGTATAACGTCCTGTGGGCAGGAGTTAAATAAGACATCTTCTGTGGCAAAATTATTACCCCATTCAAAGATGCTAATCCCTTGTTCTTGCGCCTCAGTAGTAAACACAGCATGCTCAAGGCTCTTGTCAGAATCTTTGAAGATAGCCGTTGAGTAACCTAGGCTTCTAAAAACCTTGGCGCGCTGAAACATGCTATCGCCCCCTCCATCAGTACAATACGTACCATATGCTTGAATACTCGCGGTATTTTGAGTCTGGCAATAAAGGTCGATACCCTTAACTAAACCAATTTCTGTCTTCCCTTCACAAACTATTACCCCTTTACTAAAGAACGCTTCAGCACACACCCTTAACGTACTTTGTTGTTCATCACCTCCAGTTAACGAAAAAACCAAATGTGAATAATTAGTATTCGGCGGCGGAAATGGGACTGCACCAGCTTTTCTAACTACATGTAATTGGGTAGCTTGCAGCTCTCTTAGAACATATGGTGAATGCGTTGTAATAAAAACCTGTTGATCAGGCTCTTCTGTTTTAGATCCTAGCTCATTTAACAGCCTTGTAATTCTATATGGTTCCAAACCATATTCGGCTTCATCCACAATAAGTATGCTAGACGCACTAGCTGCTTTTTGGAGACCACTAATTAGCAATCGAGCAGAGCCTGTCCCCAATTGCCTTAGCGGTGTGTTGTCATTATTATGTAGACTAATAGCACCATGGGAGAGGGAAACGCTGTTAACATCAAGTAAAGCCTTTAAATCACCTACTGGCACACCTAAGTTATTTGCTACAGTTTTTACCTGCGTTAAAACATTATCGACACCTTCAATTTGATGCTCAGAAAATGCTACGCGAGCACTGCGACTAAGTTGAGCCAATGTTGACGATATATCAAAGCTATCTTCTGATAATTTATTTAAAATAGATCGATTTCCCCAAGCTAAATGTTGATTAGAAGCTAAACCTAATCTAGCTGGAGTTACTAGGTCGCGGTGTTTCCAAGGCAGCCTTCTTTCTGTACCTTCAGCTTGTGCTCTTTCGGAATAGAGTAACCAGTCTGCATCTAAATCTGAACCTACGGTTAATTTTAATGTAAGAACAGCTTCTTCGTTGGCATGCGGTTCATCAGTTATTGTTCCAGACGCTGAATTAAAGCTTCTTAAGAACATACCATAAACATCAATATTTTTGAGTTGATCACTTAAAGCACCAAGGGTGATCCATATTTCTATTGGGCTATCTGTATTAAGCTCAAAAAAATCAGCATCCGTAAATGGATAGGATCGTCTGGCTCCCAAAGCAAGGTCTATAGCATCTAGTATGGTAGATTTACCCGAATCCCCAGGGCCAATCAGACAGTTCAATCCAGGATTAGGAAGCCATTCCAGATCTTTAATTGCTCTAAAATTTTTTATATGGATATGTCGAACTTGTGACAAGATAAAATCCTTCTTACTTTAACGAGCTACGAGAATAGATAAACGTATTATTTCTAACGCTCAAAACAGCGGCGCATTTATGCGTCCGCCTGCTTTTTCTTGTGTACGCCTAGCATGGGCATGAACTTATGAGGTGAAAGTCCTCTGTAGGAAGATCACCGTCTGCCCTGATTTATCAGACAAGTAGACGATAACTACTAGCGAATGGCAAGGGCAAAGTCGAGAGGCTTTGTCTGGAGGAAGCCGCTAGCAAAATTGCGAGCTGAAGAAGACAGCGTGTCCCGCAAGCACATCATATAAGACGTAGGCTGGAGGCGAGTTGGCAGAGCCGGTCGCGTTAAACGCTTTGGGTCCAAGACAACGAAGCCACGTGATCTGACGGCCACCGTAAATTGCCTGATCAAATGGCATCAGAAGTCGCAGCATAAATTCAAGCAACGGATACGGAAGCTCACCAATTGCAACTGGTGTGTCAGCATGCATTACCAGCTTTTTAAGACAAGTCAGTTTATACGTGGCTGGATCAATTACTTTGGAATCGCCAGCTGCTATCAGCTTTGCTGCGATCTGGATCACTGGATACGCAGACGAGTCAGAATGGCCTACTGGCGTCAATGGCGCAAGTGAGTGGGCGGCATTCCGCTACCAAAGTGAGAAACTTAATGAAGCTCGGGGTGCAAGTACAAGCCGCAGTCGCGTGCGGTATCATCAGCAAAGGCCCATGGCGTAGCGCGAAAACACCCGGAATCAATCAAGCGTTATCAAACGAACGACTGAAGAAGGCTGGGCTGGTATCGCTACGTGATGGATGGATCAAACTTCACTATGCTGAATGAAACGCCCTGTGCGGAGCCGCATGCAGGGTGTTGTGGGGACTGGGGGCTAGAAACCCCCGGTTACCCGATTAGGCATTAATTTCTTTGAGTATTCTGTTTCCATTCAGTATTAGCCCTTCTTTACCATAGAACTTGAAAGTACTCTTTGGCGCATATATCTGCTTGTGGAAATTGTGAAGCATGGTTGAATTACATAAAGCCACCAATTCTTCAGTGCCTTCAATTACACCATCACTCTGTTCAAACTCACCCATTAGTGCTATATCCTGAGATATTGGAAAATATACCTGTGTACCTTTTAGACCAAAACCAGGGCTGCTCCGGTAGAAGGGTGGTACGCTATCCGGGTCGATCCAAGATAGGCTGACAGGATTATCACAAGTGATAAATGGACCGGTTTCACTGCTAGATTTGACTAGAACCCAGTTTCTATCGAATAGACAAGGAAGAATGGCCTCTATTTGTACCATTTCCATATGAATATGGTGCTCTCTTGCGACCTCAATCGTATATTCTTTGCTATCGAAAAATGCTTTCGCTTCTTCGTAAGTCACCTCATTTTGATAGCCAGGATCATCCTTTTTCAAGTTGGCCACCTGAGATTCCCACCTGTCTTTTGACTCTAAAGTTAAACCCATAACTCTATCGGCGAGTTGGGCTTGAAACTTCCTCATATGCTCCCGGCGCTCTGGTGAGCGTACAGCTATAAGAGCAATTAGGTTAAGAAGAATATCTTTAGTTTCGCCAGTGAATTCGAGATCTTCACCAAGTTTTTTAAGGACTGATGCTGCTTGCCCCTCAAATTCAGCTAGTGCACTTTCTAGATGATTTTGATCGATTCCATCAATATCAACACGATTAAAGTCTCTCATCCCTCCCACATTTCTAGGAGTTGTCTCAAACGATTTTTTTTGCTTGAGATCAAAGACAGTGAGCTTAGATTTTTTAGCCCTGCCTCTAGTAAAACCTTTCAGATAACACTGAGATAGATAGTGGTGATGTCTTGCGGTCATAGAGTGCCTAACAGTCTGTTAATGAGGTCTTCGACCCATAATATTTATTAGAGGGTATACCTTTATAACTTGGCAGTGGTCAATAGATTTTTATAGTAGATTGATATAAATAGACTTTCCCATATCAACCGCTCAGCATATTCCCCAAATAAGCTATCCAGCCCAACACGGCCCACAAAAAAAGGTAGCAATTCCTTGAAGCGCATCACCAGCCTCCAGCCATCACAAAAAAGAACAAAATTTTTACCCTCAGACACGCTACCGCCCGGCCGGTGCACCATCACAGCTCTACGTTTTCCCTGATTGTCTGTAGGTGATTTAAACAGGACCGCTGCGGCGTTGCAAGGCGGCTTTGGTCAAACGTGTGGCTTCGGCGCTGAGGGGTCTTCGGGCCAGGGGTGTTTGGGGTATCTTCCGCGCATCTCTTTGCGTACCTCGCGTAGGTGTTGCGCCAGAAATGCGGCAGGTCGGCGGTGACTTGCAGTGGGCGGCGTGCGGGGGAGAGCAGGTGTATGAGCAGGGGGACGCGGCCGCGCAGTACGGCGGGTTGTGCTTCATAGCCGAACATTTCTTGCAGTTTTACCGCTAATACCGGTGGCTGCTGGGTGTAGTCGATGGCGATGCGGGAGCCGCTGGGTACGCTCAGGTGGGTCGGCAAGAGCTGGTCTAGCTGTTGCTGTTGTTCCCAACTGAGCAGGCTGCGCAGGGCGGTGCTGGTATCGAGTTTGTCCAGGTCGCGTCGATGGCGGGCGTTGCTTAGAAAAGGTAGTAGCCACTCAGCTAGCCGGGCTAACAGGGCGGTGTCGCTGACATCCGGCCAATCGTCGCCTTCATGCTGATGTGCCAGTGCCATACGGGCTTTCAGGTTCTGGGCGTCTATTGACCAGGGCAGGCTGCTCAGTCCCTGTTGCTGAAGGGTGTCTTGCCAGGCTTGTTGCCATTGTTCTGCCGTTAATTGTGGCAGAGGCTGACTGCTCAGGCGGATGCGACCCAGTTGCTGATGCCGTTGGGCTAAAAACTGGCCGTTGTCCTGCCAGCCTATCTCAGTACGCTCACTGAAGAGTTGCGGTGCCAGTTGTTGCAGTGATTCCAGTGCGCTTGGCGACAAGGCGGCAGCCAAGCGGATATAGGTGCGTTTGCCCATGCTCAAGTCGGCGCAGGCCAGCCATTCGGCCTGGAGTAGATCGGACTGTGGTGTCAGTTCGGCGCCGCGACCATTGCTGAGTAACAGGCCTTCACTCTGTTCCCGGCGGCGGGCGATACGATCCGGAAAGGCCAGTGCCAGCAGCAGCGCAGGCAGATCTTCTGTCGATAGGGTGGCTGGGTCTGTCTGGGTTGTTGTCAGGTGTTGTAGTTTCTGCACAGGCCTTTTGCCAGGGGTTCGATGCGTTGCTGCCAGAGTCCACGCTGTTGTTTGGCGCGTGCGTACAGGCGTAGCAGGTCATCGGTATCGCGTCGGGTGGCTGGCCATTCCTGTAGCAGAGCAACCCAGGTACAGGCAGCCTTGCCTTGCGCCAGGGCGTGTGCCGATAACAAGGCATGCGCCCAGCGTGGTTCGATGCCCAAAGCGGCACAGGCTCGGCCATGTTCGCTGAGGCCGGTCTGATCCGGGGTTAACATGCCCAGTTGTGCCAACAGCTCGCGTGCTTGTTGTAGCGCGGCGGTGGGAGGCGGGGTTAACCAGAACAGCTCTGTCGGCTCGGCACCCCATTGCAGTAACTCCAGCAGCAGCGGGGCGAGGTCGGCATCGAGGATCTCGGCGCGGATATGTGCATCCAGACGCTCATGGGTATGTTGTGGCCACAGGCGGTAACACACGCCGGGAGCCTGACGACCGGCACGGCCACTGCGTTGTGTGGCTGAGGCGCGGGAGATCTGTCGGGTTTGCAGGGCGTTTAAACCGCTGGAGAGATGGAACACACTGCGCCGCTCCAGTCCCGAATCAACAACTATCCGTACCCCATCGATGGTGAGTGAGCTTTCAGCGATATTGGTCGCCAGAATGATTTTGCGCTGCTGTGTAGCCGACGGGGCGAGGGCAGCTTTCTGTTCGGCGTCGTTAAGTTGTCCGTGCAGGGGGAGTAGCTGAATACTGGCTGGCAGGTGTGTCAGTGCCTGCTGCAGCTGATAGATCTCGCGCACACCGGGCAGAAACACCAGCATATCGCCCTCATGCTGCAAGGCCTGATGGACGACACGGGCGCAATGCTCGATGATCGACTGGTTAGCGTTGGCAGCGGGTTGATAATGCATATCCACCGGATAGCTGTGGCCTTCGCTGACCAGCAAGGGCGCATCCAGCGCTGTGGTTAACGCCTGTTCATCCAGCGTGGCTGACATAATCAGCAGGCGCAGATCCGGGCGTAACAGCTGCTGGCATTGATGCGCCAGCGCCAATGCCAGGTCGGCATGCAGGTTGCGTTCATGGAACTCATCAAAAATCACCAGCCCGATACCGCTAAGCTCCGGATCATCCTGCAGCATCCGCGTGAGTACCCCTTCGGTCATCACTTCAATGCGCGTTTGTGCACTCACTCGCGTATCCAGACGGATGCGATAACCCACTCGCTGCCCAACCGCTTCACCCAGTTGCAGCGCCATAAACTGCGCCGCATTCCGTGCCGCAAGACGCCGAGGCTCCAACATCAGAATACGCTGCCCAGCCAGCCAGTCCTCATCCAACAACGCCAGCGGCACCCGCGTAGTCTTACCCGCACCCGGCGCAGCACTCAGCAACACCGCACCCGGCTGCAACAGCGACTGGCGCAGGGCGGGTAGTACATCGTCGATTGGAAGAGGGTTCAAAGCATTCATTCGCACAGCAGCAAAGTTATTCAAAATGGGGTGGTATGATAACACTCATCCATGACTGGACACCTTGACTATATTTTGATTTACTTCTGCCCCAAGGGCATAGACGCAGTTGGCTGCAACCAAGGAACGCCCGGATCTGGTACCTGAACAGATCAACGCTGGCTGCGATTTAACAAGGGACTGTGACATATGTCATCCAATTATATCGTCAGATGCGACCCGCGAAAAATCATACCCATTTACCCTTGTCGTTACGTCATATCAGACGAGCTTTTACTGACTGATTCCAAAGCGCTACCTTCAGCACTGACGCCTCCAACCGGTGTAAATCAAGCTCCCCACCATCAATTAGCGTCTTTGCGTCAGGGTTATGTGTATATCTATGGCTACCTGAGCATTGACGGAAGTAATGTCACGGATAATAAAGCTAATTGGCTGATTTTTCGCTATCAAACCCGTGCTGACGACTGCAACTCGCTCGATGAGTCTACCGCTTGTGCCACCCCCTTTCAGTTTTATAACTATACATGGAAAAATGGCACACCACGCAGTAAGTGGGTTGCCAACCAAATGGAAACAGAGCCATTTGCTTATGTGAATCTTTGTGCGATGGATACCTACATTGCCTACAGTGAAGAACGTTGGCCCGCCTATATGTTTGAGGTGCTGGAGCGAGATGAAGGTTGGCGAAACAAGGTGATGCAACCCTTCGACCTGCATGGTGATGATCCGCATGTGCTGAAGATAGATCAACTGGCTGACTATGTGGAAGATTTCAAAGGCATCAAAACGAAAGATCGTGAAGCTAATATCTTGCGACATACCCCGATCAGCATGTTCAATCTTGAACCCTATGAGAGGATGAAAGAAACTCACCCTGAACGCTATGAGTACGCGCGCATCGTGGCGCTGCAAGACACCCTGGGTGAAGCCAAAGACCTGCTGCGGCTGGCTGAGGTGGTAGAAGCCAATATTCAGGCCTATGAAGCCACCTATCACTACGCCCTTAGCACAGCCAAGGCGATTGCGCCCTATGAGCAGGAGATAGACCAACGCTACCATAACCCGGAATGGGGCTTTGTGAATAAAATCACCCATCTGGGGCGCCAGATTGTCGGTAATGATCCACTTAACCGTTCAGCCGAAGATCAGCGCCATGCGTTTGCCGCGTTTGGTCCTCCAGAGCGTGAAGAATCACAACAGCAACTGATCAGCTTGTGGGCTGCATTGGATGAACGACCACGCTGGCGAGACGAAGTGGAGCTGGCACTACAAGGGGCAGAACAGAATGGCTGTGAAGCCTGTTTCGATTATAGCGCCGGTCAGTTGTACCATTATCTGGCAGGGGTTAAACAATCAGCCGAAGGTGCCAGTTGCGTCAAAAAACAGTTGGAGATACCCGACGACAACACGAGCGAAGAGGCACACTATATCAAACTGCTAGCGGCCTTGGTGACGGCGGCTTCAGTAGTGATCAGTAATCTACAGGATACCCGCGCACTGCATCGTATTGAGCTTATTATTGCTGAGACTGCCAAGGCYGGCCGTGGTCTTAGAGGCAGGGAATAGCCGGATTCAACAACACCACCTGGAAAAGCTAGCCGGTGTAGTCGCTCGTTCAACCAGAATACCCTTGCGAGATCTGGAAGCGACTGCCAGGCAAAACTATGAACGCCTATTGCGGGCAGATCATCCACACATATCACGACAATATTGCAGCATCAAACAGTTTCAACTCAGTCAGCCCATGGCAGGGCAACTTCGATATCACAGCAAACCTCTTTGACTTACTTTAGTTATGAAAAAATAGAAGGCACAGGTGCACACTTAGCTCGAAGTTATGGTGGTCTGGGTTTCTCAGGACTGGGGGTTTTGTTTGGGCTACTCGGTGCACAACAGACGATCAACAAGTGGAACAGCAACGATTTCAATGCCCGTTCCGGTTTAGGGGCACTGGCCAACTTGCCTGCTATACAACTCAGTGCCAGTCTGGTCGGCGTCATGGCCGGTGGTGCTTCGATCTATGCCTCCCCAACCTATGTACAGCTCGGCAGCACCACGTCCCGGTTAGCGCAACGACTACAACTGCACTTGAGCCGTAACTTACCAGGACAAGCTACTGTAGTGGTACCCGAAAAACCCGTGATAGGCGTGTCATCACGCAGATGGCTCAACGTGCGCTGGTGGCCTCGTGGTTAAGTTCTGCCGCACTGGCCGTGACATTGCTGATTTCGTATGGTGAGCTCAAAGAAGGCCGAGCTCGAAACGATTATGCACGGATTGTCGGCCACAGTTTGCAGGGGGTGGGTGGTATATTAATGACCTCTAAGCTGATTGGGAGTGGGTTAGCTTTCACGGGGATGCCCTACCTGGCGACCCTGGGCACCGCGCTATCTGCGGCTGCACTGCCATTGGCTATCATCGGTGGGGTGTTACTGGCAGGTGGTTTGTTTTTTGCTTCGGTGCGTCGTTCGGAAGTAGAGCAGTGGGTGTATGAGGGGTTTTGGGGTGCGAGTAAACGTTATTGGGAGAAAGAAAGGGTATTTTCCCGCATATTGGAAGAGTCCAAAAACTTAATTCAAATAAAGTCTGATAATACAGTAGCGACTATTAATATTCGAGACTTTTATAATCAGGAAATGCGTGCCTTTGAGCAAGTAATCTGGTGTATTCAGGTCAAAAATATTCAGGATGAAGATGGCCGGGTAACGGTAGAGTTTCCGGGGTTAACCACCCTAGATCAACTTGGACAACTATCCATTCGAGTACAAAAAAACTTGCATGGTGTTGATGCCATAATGCTGCAAGGTTCATCCCGATGGCAAACCATATCCAGCCAGTCTGTACGGCGAGAATGGCTCGGACCGGGTTTGGCCTCTCTGGATCTGTCTGCCTATGCTCAGGAGAAAAAGCTGCGTCTGGATATCAGTTATGAACGAATACTCCCTTGGGGCGATACCCAGCGTTTTACTCTGAATGAACCATTGTTGATCGATGCACCCAGTCGGCTTTAAGAAACTACAGGATATTCCCGATGGCACCACCTCCAATTCAACTGATTCCAAGTCCCACTGAAAATCCTGATGTGGTTGAAGCGATCAATCTCTCCATTACTCGGATAGATAAGGATACAATTGAAGTTCCCTCCATGGTAGCGATGGGAATCAATGTCTGGCTTAAAATTATCTTTTTTGCCATCTTTTTTGGTTCTATTTCAGGCTATGATCCAGGCTGGTTTACTAAGGATGGAAGTCCTGGTGTCTATTATCAAGATATTCATCATATGCTGTTTCGAGAGGAATCAATTATTTCTACGTTTGAGTTTTATGAAGATAAAAATAATCCAGGATTCCTCAAAGATGGTACAAATTATCAAGACTTTAAAGCGGAATTATTAGCGCTGCATGGTCGGGGCATTGGTGCAGGGCTGTTCGCTATAGGTTTGTTAGTGGTACCCTGGATTTTATTCAATATCAGCGTTCAAAACCCCGTCCGTTTTGATCGTAAGCGTCGCATCGTGTATACTTGGTCGCGAGGGTGTTTTATGTGCATTCAGTTGCCGGAAAATACAGGTGATCCACTAGCACAGATCCGTGCCCATATCCCACATGCGCCCAAAGTAAAAGACCCTCATAATCCCGATGGAGCTCTGGTGTTTTGGCTACCATTTCCGAAAAAAGAAGCCAATATGCCGATCGGTGTGGGTGCGAACTGTTTTATTGCACGAGCAGCAATCCGCTATCAGGCGCATTATCTGCGGACGTTTATCACCGATTTTATGACCAACCCGGACCCTCAATGGCTGAATCAGCTGGGACCTAAGCGTAAACCCAAGTATGTGCTGTGGATGGATTACTTCTTTTACAACATTGCCCGATTGCAGCTACTGCCACAGTTTGCATTCAAAAAGCGTAAAACAGAAAAGGCGATTGAAGCGTTTATGCAGAATCCACGTACGGACCTATATCCCCAAGACCTGCCTTATTGATGAGGTTCTTGCTGGTTCGTACACTTGAGTGGGTGAGGTGCAGCTACAGTAAGCGTGTCAGCTGCAGTTATGCACACCATCCGAAACCACCCGTCACCACCCAATCACACCCCAACACAAGCCAACTCCGCAAAAAAATGCGATAATGTCGGGTTTCGCCACAAGCCCAGTCTAATCCAAATCCGGTACCCCGTTCATGGAAATCAAAGTTAACTTTCTCGAAAATCTCAGACTTGAAGCCAAGTTTGACGACTTCACCGTCATCACCGACCAGCCGATTCGCTACAAGGGTGATGGTTCGGCGCCCAGTCCGTTCGATTATTTTCTGGCGTCATCGGCCTTTGCGCGGCGTATTTTGTGCGGGTCTATTGTTTGGCGCGCAACATTCCGACTGAGAATATCCGGCTGTCGCAGAACAATATTGTCGATCCCGAGAACCGTTATAACCAGATTTTCAAGATTCAGGTGGAGTTGCCGGAGAGTATTTCGGCTAAGGATCGGGAAGGCATTTTGCGTTCGATTGATCGTTGTACCGTGAAGAAAGTGGTGCAGATGGGGCCAGCGTTCGAGATCGAAACGGTTGAGAGTCTGGATGATGATGCCCAGGCGCTGCTGATGGTGAAGCCGGAAGGGGAGTCCACCACCTATATTCCGGGTAAGGACCTGCCGCTGGAGCAGACCATTGCCAATATGACCGCGATTCTGGCTGATCTGGGGATGAAGATTGAGATCGCTTCCTGGCGCAACATTGTGCCGCATGTCTGGTCGCTGCATATCCGTGATGCGGCTTCGCCGATGTGTTTCACCAATGGTAAAGGGTCAACCAAGGAGAGTGCGCTCTGTTCGGCTCTGGGTGAGTTTATTGAGCGTCTGAACTGCAACTTCTTCTACAACGATCAGTATTTCGGTGAAGAGATCGCCAATAGCGAATTTGTGCACTATCCGAATGAAAAGTGGTTTAAGCCGGGGCCGAATGATGAGCTGCCAGCGGGGATACTGGATGACTACTGTCTGGCTATCTACAACCCGGATGATGATCTGCAAGGCTCTAATCTGATCGATACCAACTCCGGGAATGAGGCGCGGGGGATTTGTGCCTTGCCGTTTGTGCGTCAATCCGATGGTGAGCTGGTGTATTTTCCCTCTAACCTGATTGAAAACCTTTACCTCAGTAACGGTATGAGTGCCGGAAACACCCTGTATGAAGCCCAGGTACAGTGTCTGTCGGAAATCTTTGAGCGTGCGGTAAAGCGCCAGATTATCGAAGAGGAGCTGACACTGCCCGATGTGCCGAAAGCGGTGCTGGCGAAGTATCCGGGAATCGTTGAAGGTATTGAAGCGCTGGAAGCGCAAGGCTTTCCGGTGCTGGTAAAGGATGCCTCGCTGGGTGGTCAGTTCCCAGTTGCTTGCGTCACGCTGATGAATCCGCGTACCGGTGGGGTGTTTGCTTCCTTTGGTGCCCACCCCAGTTTAGAAGTCGCGCTGGAGCGCAGCTTGACCGAGTTGCTGCAAGGGCGCAGTCTTGAAGGCTTGAATGATCTGCAGCCGCCGACATTCAGTAGCCTGGCGGTGACCGAGCCGAACAACTTTGTCGAACACTTTATCGATTCCTCTGGGGTGATCTCCTGGCGCTTTTTCAGTGAGCGCGCGGATTATGACTTCTGTGAATGGGATTTCTCCGGCAGCAATGCGCAAGAGGCCGAGTGCTTATTCAATATCCTTAAAGACCTGGATAAAGACGTGTACATGGCGGTGTACGACGACCTGGGCGCGCCGGTCTGCCGTATTCTGGTGCCCGGTTATTCCGAAGTCTACCCAGTGGATGACCTGATTTGGGATAACACCAACAAGGCGCTGGATTTCCGTGAAGACATTCTCAACCTGCATGCGCTGGATGATGAGCAGTTGGCTGACTTGTTCGACCGCCTGGAAGACAGTGAGCTGGATAACTACACGGACATTATCACCCTGATCGGTATTGAGTTTGATGAAAACACCGCCTGGGGACAGTTAACCATTCTGGAGCTGAAGCTGCTGATCAATCTGGCGTTACAGCAGCACGAAGAAGCACTGGAGCGGGTAGAACACTTCCTGCAGTACAACACCAACACCGTTGAACGCGGCCTGTTTTACCGCGCCGTGAATGCGGTATTGGAAATCACCCTGGATGATGAACTGTCGGTGGACGACTTCCTGCCGAATCTTCAGCGGATGTTTGGTCAGGAAACCATGGACGCCGTTGTTGGCTCGGTGAAGGGCCAGGTGCGTTTCTATGGCCTGACACCCACCAACTCGCAACTGGAAGGCCTGGACAAGCATCTGCGCCTGATTGAGAGCTACAAAAAACTGCATGCGGCTCGTAAAAAAGCACAAAACAGTGCCTGAAAAGGGGTGGCACAACTGATTGTGGCAGGTTGCCCGCAACGCTAGTTGTCAGTGCGTGTAGCCTCTCTTTTGCGTTTGCTACCACAGGCATGACTGCAGTATTTGACCGATTCCCAGTTGGCTTGCCATTTCTTGCGCCAACTGAACGGACGTTGGCATGTTGCACAGATTTTTTCTGGTAAGTGCAGCTTTTTATGCATGTCTGGCAACCTGTGTACTTAATAGTTGGGGAACGGCCGCTTTAACCAGACAATGTCGATAACGTCCACTGAGCAACCATCTGAAAAATAAAACACAGAGCAGTCCCGTTTTAGAGAACCAGTTAGATTAACACGATGATATGTGCCAGACAGACGATAACCGTCAGTTGCCAGCGCAAACTGGAATAACCAGACGGATAGCGTTGATCTATGCCGTAGAGCGACTCAGTCAACCTGAGGGTGAGAAACAGACCTGCCTGAATCATGATTGCCAGATGTGGCAGTAATGCCAGGCTGATGAAGCTGATAACCGGAAAACTGACCGCTATAAGTGCAAAATGAGCGGGTTTATCCGTATTAAATAACACTGGCCAGAGCACACCCGCCATAAAGCCAAGAATCAGACAACTGTACAGCATAAACAGATTGTGGCTTACATCGAAAGCGATAAGGTCTGGCCGATGTGTTGCAATGGCAAGGGCTACGAAGGGAATAACACCCGCATAGCCCAGTGTTCTGATCAGTGGCATAACGAGTCCTTGGCTGAGTCGTTAATTTAAAGATAACGATATCTAAAAGATTCTACGTATGGGACATGCAGATGGATTATCTGCTCACTCAGGTCATATTTCGGTCATATAGCTTTAACAATTGTTCATTACTATTTTGTAAATGAAACTAACCAACGCATGTGCCCAGACCCCGTCGATTGCTGCATCGATTACACCCGCACTTCATGTAGAACATCTGAGTAAGGTGTTCAATGATATGACGGCGTTATCCAGTATCGATTTTTCATTAAAAAAGGGTGAGATCCTTGCCTTGCTGGGACCTTCAGGCTGTGGCAAAACTACTCTGCTGCGCTGTATCGCCGGGCTTTTGGAGCCCAGTTCCGGGCGTATTCTCATTGATGGTGAGGTTGTTGTAGATGAGCGCTGCAGTGCCGTGCCGGAAAAACGTCGCCTGGGCATGGTGTTTCAGGATTATGCGCTCTGGCCACATATGACGGTTGCTGAAAATATTGCCTTTCCATTAAGTATGCGAGGCATGCCTAAGAGTGAACGCCGAGAAAAGGTGGCTTGGGCGTTGCAGGTGGTTGGGTTAGAGCATTTGGCCGATCGATCACCCGATACTTTGTCCGGAGGTCAGCAGCAGCGGATCGCCCTGGCCCGTGCGATCGTTGCGAAACCTCGTTTACTGTTAATGGATGAACCGCTGTCTAATTTGGATCAGGGGTTGCGTGACAGTCTGGCGATTGAAATTCGTGCTTTGATCAAACAGTTAAATCTAACCGCTGTGTTCGTTACTCATGATCAGCATGAGGCGTTTGCTATGGCTGATCAGGTGGCCATCTTGCAACAGGGGCGGCTGCAGCAGTTTGATACCGCCGAAGTGTTGTATCGGACACCGGCAACTCCATCTGTCGCTGAATTTCTGGATGCCGGGGTGTTGTTGAAGGGCACTCTGACTGAGCAGGGGCTGGATGTTGAAAAAGGTTTGTTTGTGAACCTGCCTTTTCATGCATCGAGTGGTTATCAGGGCGAGGTGACTTTATTAATGCCTCGCGCAAGTTTATCTGTGAATTCGCACTCAGGCGTAGAGCTCCAACACGCTGCTATTATTTTTACCGGTGAGCACTATCAGTTGTCAGGATTGATGGGAGGTAAAATACCGATTCGTTTGCAATCATCGCAACGTCCCGAGATCAGTCAGTCAATCTACCTGAACTATGAAGGTGATTGGTTACATGCCTGGGACGCAGATGACAAGCCGATTACGCTCATGCGCCACACAGATAAAAAATGCCAATTTAACCTCACATAACATAGGAATCTTCTCATGCGATTTATAACACTGGTTACAGCTACCGTTTTTTCGGTTGCTGTGGGTAGCCTGCAGGCGTCTCCATTAACGGTTTACTCAGCGGGTCCTGGTAATCTTATCGATCAATTGGCTCAGGACTTTACCGAGCTGACTGGCACGCAGGTAAATGTGTTTCAGAGCACAACAGGGCAGGTGATGGCGCGTTTGGAATCTGAGCGTGCGAATCCTTTGGCTGATGTCGTGATTTCGGCATCCTGGAGTTCGGCTGTAGCGCTGAAAGCGCGTGGTGATTTGTTGGAGTATGTTCCAGCAAATGCAGATAAAGTTCCTGATTTTTTACAAGATACCCACTACATCGCTCAGGGTGTGTCGGCGTTGGCCATGGTCTGGAATCGTAACAGCTCAACACCTATACCAGGTGATTGGTCGGATCTGCTGGATTCAGCTTATGAAAATGAAGTCACTATGCCTGATCCGGCTCAATCTGGAGCCGCGTTTCAATTGCTGACCGGGTTGCTGGCTTCGGCTGGTGAAGAGCCAACCTGGGAGTTGATGCGTGGTTTGCAGGATAATGGCATGATTGTTCCCGGTCCAAATGCGCGCGCATTGAACCCGGTTCTTCAGGGTGCCAAGTCGGTTGTGTTTGGGGCCGTTGATTACATAGCCTTAGGACAGCAGGCGAATGGGGAGTCCATCGAGGTGGTTTTTCCAAGCTCAGGTACGGTTATAGCGCCACGGCCCATGATGATCATGGCATCAACTCAGCAGCCAGACCTGGCTAAAGCGTTTTTAGATTATGTGCTGTCTGAAGCAGGCCAGCAACGTGTGGCCGAGGTCTATTTGATGCCGGCACGTGGCGATATTTCAGCTTTGAGACCGACAATCTCAGAATTGAACCTGATTCAGTATGATGAAGACGCTTACAAAGCCCGCCGTGCAGATATTCTGAAAAACTTCAGTGATATTTTTGCATCCGGACAATAAGCTACTTTATGTTTCTACCGAGAATTAATGCCGCGCAGTCAGGGATGCTGGTTACGACCAGCATCCTGTTGTTGCTTGTCGGTATGCCGCTTGCTTACGTATTCCTGCAGGCTATATTTCCCGATATCGCTTTGGGAAGTTTCAGTCAGCCCTTCTCATTGTTCTTACCCACTCTACATGATCCTGAGTTGTTAAAACTGATCTGGAATACCCTTAAGCTGGCGATAGCCGTCGTAGTTGGCACGGCATTGATTGCGGTTCCTTTGGGTGCTCTGCGTGCCTTGACCAAGGTGCCGGGGGCGGCCCTTTGGGATGTTGTGTTTTTGATCCCCTTCTTGATTCCACCCTATATTGCATCATTGGCCTGGATGATGACGCTGCAAAATCGTGGCTATTTACAGCAACTGTTGGGCTTTTCAGCTGATGGGTTTCTATTCTCTTTCTGGGGCATAGTATTTGTCATGATTCTGAATGTGTTCCCGGTAGTGTATTTTGCTGTATCCAGAACCTTGATGGTTGTGGGTGGGCGTTTTGCAGATGTTGGCCGCATCTGTGGCGCAGGGCCTTGGTCCGCCTTTTTTCGTTTGACTCTATATCGATACCGGGTATTGCAGCCAGTTTATTGTTGGTGTTTGTACTGACTATTGAAGAGTTTGGTACGCCGGCAACCTTGGGAGCTCAGGCAGGTTTTCATGTTTTAGTTACGGGAATACATGAACGCTTTTCAGATTGGCCAATTGATATTCCTGGCGCGTCGATTCTGTCGATGATACTGGTGATGATCGCCGTTTGCGGTTTCTACCTGCAACACTGGTTGGTAACTCGTCGCTCCTATGTGTCTATGACAGGAAAACCAGTGGTTACAACGCCAATACCCCTGGGGCGTCATAAACTATGGGTCACCTGTTTTTTTGCTTTAGTCGGTAGTGTTTCAGTTGTCATACCCATACTAGCCGTGCTGGTCACATCGTTTATGTCAACGCTCTCTGGTGGGCTTAGTCTGGATAATGTGTCTTTACGCCATTTTCAGGCATTGCTGGATAATAGCGGTGGTGCAATGGATGCGTTACTCACTAGTCTAACTTTGGCAACCAGTGCGGCGTTATTGACGGGCGCTTTAGGTGCCTTGGTGGGCTATCTGGTTGTGCGTTCCAAGGTTAAGGGTAAGAGCTTTTTGGATTTTCTTTCACTTCTACCTAATGCCATGCCCGGCATCGTGGTGGCAGTGGGCTTGATACTGGCCTGGAATCAGAGCCACTGGCCGATCACTGTATATAATACCAGCGCAATGCTGGTGCTGGCGTATACCTGTTTATTACTTCCCTATCCAGTACGCTATGTCAGCGCCGCGTTCAGGCAGATGAGTGAAAATCTGGAAGCGGCCGCTCGCGTATTCGGTGCCAGCTTTTCAGTCGCGTTTATCCGCATATTGCTGCCAGCGATGGCACCTAGTCTGATTGTGTCGATGCTGTTGGTATTCGCCATTGCATCCAGAGAATTAGTTGCATCGCTGATGATCGCACCAGCCGGTGTTACCACAGTATCCACCTTCGTCTTCGGTCAGTTTGAACAGGGATCGCCAGGCATCGGCATGGCCATGAGCATCGTGGCAATCTTTTCGACAACGCTGCTGTTATTGGTTTTGACACTGTTCAGCAGAAAGCACTTAGCCGATTAAGGAAAAAAGGGTACTGATCCCTTTTTGTCGCTGGATTTTTCCATAAATCAATCGATCGTTTTAATTTTTTGAGCAGTGTGTGGTGCTTGATTCTGTGTGGTGGATATAAAACCTTTTTTTGTCTTAGGTTATTGGATAGACTTGAGATCCATGCGGACGCAGTATCAGTCATCACTGGAGCTTCTCGTTGTTATTTAAACAGTTATTGCGCTTAACTCTGATTCTTATCTATACACTGTTAATCGTTCCTGGCAGTTTCGCTTCGGTTACGGTTGATGGACCGAAGTTTGAGCAGGTGTTTAATGAGTCTGGAGTAGCCATGCTGTTGATCGAACCGGAGAATGGGCAGATCGTTGAGGCGAACCCAGCGGCCGTCCGGTTTTATGGTTATCCTCTGGATGTGTTACAGCAGATGACCATCCAGCAAATCAATACCTTCACTCCTGAACAAGTGGCTCAGGAACTTGCAGCAGTAGAAGCAGCACAGCGTAATTACCTGATTTTCAGACACCGGCTGGCAAATGGTGATCTTCGTACCGTTGAAGTGTACTCCCGGCCCTACCGATTCAATAATCAGAGCCTGCTGCTCTCTATCATCAATGACATTACTCCCGGACGGCATGTGGCTGAGGATCTGTGGCACTACCAGGAACAGCTGGAAACAATGGTGGATGCTCAGGTTCAGGAAATTCAACGCAACCGTTCACGTTTGTACTGGATATTGGTGGGTGCTCTGCTGACACAGGCGTTGGTGATTGTATTGCTGATCATCAATATTCAGCGTAAACGTCAGCTGCAACGGCAGCAAAAGCAGACCAACCTGGCATTGACCGCGATGGCCACCACCTTTGCTCCTTTGTCTGGCGATGATTTTTATCAGGCCGTTTGCCAATATTTAGCCGATACTTTGGATGTCGATTATTTCTTTGTAGCGGCGTTGACGTCTGATCAACAGCGTGCCCAGGTATTGGCAGGCTGGGCTGATGGTGCGCCGATTGTGCCATTTTCTTATGCGCTTAAGGGAACACCCTGTGAGGATGTGTGTGATAAAAACAGGATGATTCGAGTTGAAGGAATTCAGCAAGCCTATCCGAATGACTCGCTACTCGTTGACCTACAGGTTCAAGCATATATTGGCTGTGTGCTGATGGATAAATGTCAGCAACCCTTGGGGTTGTTGGTGGCATTAAGCCGTAAACCCATGAAAAACGCTCAGTCTATAGATACTCTGATGCAACTTTATGTTGATCGTATCAGTGCCGAAATGCAACGCAGCCGAGTGGAAAAGCAATTGACACAGATGGCGCATTTCGATCCGCTGACCAATCTGTCTAACCGTACACTCTTGGCTGAGTACTTGAGCCATGCTATGGCCCAGGCTGTCCTGCATGAACAGATACTGGCGATTCTGTTCATCGATCTGGATGGTTTTAAAATGGTGAATGATAGTTATAGCCATGCCGTCGGTGACCAGGTGCTGGTGAGTCTTGCCGCACGCATGAAAAAGATTATCCGTGATGAAGATGCCTTGGCACGCCTCGGGGGCGATGAATTTGTTGCCGTAATGCAACACCTGCACCAACCCAATGACTGTCTTCCATTCCTGAATCGCTTGCTGAAGGTGATTGCAGAACCCGTGACAGTTACAGGCATTGAGTTCAATATCACCGCGAGTATTGGTGTGGTGTTCTATCCGCAGCATGAATCTATAGAAGCTGATCAGTTATTACGTCAGGCAGATCAGGCGATGTATCAGGCCAAGCAGGCAGGTAAAAACCGCTACCATCTGTTTGACATAGAACGTGATCGCGCACAGCGAGATCAGCATGAAGGATTACTGCGGGTGCGTCAGGCACTAGAGGCTGGTGAATTGGAGTTGTATTACCAGCCCAAGGTCAATATGCGCAGCCGTGAAGTGGTGGGTGCCGAAGCGCTGATCCGCTGGAACCATCCGGAGCGCGGCGTTTTACCACCGGCGGAGTTTCTGTCACTGATCGAAAATCATCCACTGGCGATCGATGTCGGGCATTGGGTACTAGTGACAGCTTTGGACCAGGTTTTGCAGTGGCGTGAACTGGGAATCCACCTGCCAGTCAGCGTCAATATTGATGCGATTCATTTGCAGTGCCCCAATTTTGTTGAGCAGTTGGAATTGGCTTTAAGGCAAAGGCCTGGAATTAAACCCTATGATCTGCAATTAGAAATTCTTGAAACCACAGCGCTGGATGATGTGGCACAGGTCTCTGATATTATGCTGGCCTGCCAGAAGTTGGGTGTCGGCTTTGCACTGGATGATTTTGGTACGGGTTATTCATCACTCACTTATCTGAAACGTTTGCCTGCGGAACTACTTAAAATCGACCGCAGCTTT
This sequence comes from Nitrincola sp. A-D6, assembly GCF_000764495.1. Taxonomy (GTDB): domain Bacteria; phylum Pseudomonadota; class Gammaproteobacteria; order Pseudomonadales; family Balneatricaceae; genus Nitrincola. The sequence continues at coordinate 29,451 of NZ_JRLB01000094.1, read as the reverse complement.
GTACTCGATATGTTAGAAGATCCAGAGGACTTGGCCATTCTGGATGGGGTGATTCGATTGGCTGGCGCGTTTCAACGACAGGTGATCGCCGAAGGCGTGGAAACCCAGGCTCATTGCGATGAACTGCTGAAGCTCGGTTGTGAACTGGGGCAGGGCTATGCCATCGCACGCCCTATGCCTGCAAGCAAAATACCTGAGTGGCTAGACCGCTGGCAACAACACTAAGTGGCTCAGAAAAAAGAGGTCACCTTTTTACCTTAGCAGGCGTTGGGCGACTTCGTTGAAGCCGAATCCGCCTTCCTGTTGGGTGATGTACTTCGGCAGGGTGGGTAGTGTTGCCAGGCAGTGGCGGATATTGGCGACGCCGAAGGTGAGGGTGAACTGGTCAAACATGGCGGCGTCATTGGCTGAGTCACCGATAAAAGCCGTTTTGCTCAACCAGTGTTCAGTTGGTTCTCCCTGAGCTTCCAGCCAGGCAAGGGCGGTGGAGGCTTTGTCATAGTTGCCGCGCCAGGCGTTGATATGAATAGAACTGATACGCGCATGCAAACCTGCGGCTTCCAGAGCCTGTCTAAGTTGTTCAACTTCATCGGGTGTATTGTGATGCTGCTGGCGAATGTCCAGGCAATATCGGTTTCACGATAGGCCTGATCGGCGGTGGCTCTGGCAAAGGGATAACGCTTTAGCAGTTGTTGCTGAATCTCGCACAGTTGCTGGAATTGCCGGGTACGCAGAGGTTCTGCCAGGCGGTAGTGGGTCTCGATCTGACCCTGGGCATTTTTCTGCATCCAGAAGGCACCGTTCTCACCAATAACGGCTGTAACCGGCCAGGTACGCACCATACAGTCACACCAGCCAGCGCAAGCACCTGTTACCGGAATGACCTGAATCCCCGCAGCAGCGAGTTGTTCCAGTGCCAGTAAGGTTTGGCTGGGTAACTTGCCTTGCCAGGTCAGGGTGTCATCAACATCGGTAAACAGGTAGCGAACCTCGTGCTGCAATGTATCGGGCAAAGGCAGTACGGATAGAGATTCAGCAAGGTTAAGGTGTGTCATGAACAGGTGGCTCCAAAGTCACTATCAGGGGTTGATGGTCAGAGAGTTGGGTAACGGTATCGACTTCCAGCGAACTGGGTGTCAGCTGCTTTAGCCAGACAAAATCGCGGCAGTGTGGGCCTTCTGGCCACTGCACTGAATCATGGATGCCGCAGGTGGGCGTGTGTGGCTGTTGTGGATGACAAAGCTGAAAGGCATCCTGCCAGCCTTGTTGCTCCAGCAAGGCATGCTGGTCACTGCGACTGTCCAGATTGAGATCACCACAGAGTAGCGTGGATTGGGTGTTATGGGGTTGGCTGTAGATACCTGTACCCGGTTGTGCAGGTGCAGTCACCTGTTGTTGCCAGGCATGACCGCAGGCATTAAGGTAGTACAGCTGCGCCAGGCGCTCGTCAGCATCATGATAGGCCAGATGGGTGTTCAGAATACGTATCGGGCCGTGCCAGTCGATCAGGGTTTCAACAGCGCAACGCGGTGTTTGCCAGGTATCAGCTGCATAGTGACTGCCGCGCATCGGCAGGCAATGGATGCGTTGATCCAACACCGGCCCTTTGACCAACGTCAGGTTACCAAACTCTCGCCGTTGGCTTGGTGTTGCACCAGGCCAACTCAGGGTCGCGCCCCAGATCGGTGTGTAATCACTGAAAGCTTTACAGAGTGCTGCCAGTTGGTCGGGCTGAGAGGCACTGACATACTCATCAAAATAGCGCGCTACCTCCTGCAGACAGATCACCTCCAACTGACCCATGCTTTTAATATGCTGAATAATCCGATCCAGGGCTACCAGTCCATCGCAGCCTCGACCACTTTGAATATTCCAGGTGAGTAAACGTAAGCTTGAATCAGTCATTATTTGAGTCCTGCGTGCATAAAGGATTGCAGAAAACGCCGTTGGAAGATCAGAAAGACAATCAGTAATGGGCCAACCGCTATCAGTGTACCGGCACAGACCACCGGCCAATCCACCCCGGATTCTGGCGCACCGAAGATTGCCATGCCGACAGTTAAGGGGCGGCTGTTTTCGGTGTTGGTCACCACCAACGGCCAGAGGAAGTTGTTCCAGTGATGGCTGACCGAGACCAGACCATAAGCCAGGTAGGTGGGTTTAGCCAGAGGGACATAAACCTTCCACAGCACACCCAGCCAGGAGCAGCCCTCCAGTCGGGCGGCATCTTCGAGTTCTTGAGGGACTGTTCGGAAGGTCTGTCGTAGCAGAAAAATCCCGAAAGCACTGGCCATGTAAGGCAGACCGACACCGATCCAGGTATCAATCAACTCCAGCTTGGCGAGGGTGCGGTAGTTTTCCACTATTAAAATTTCCGGCACAATCATCAGTTGCAGCAGCACCAGCGCAAACACCACCCCACGCCCTTTAAACGTCATCCGGGCCAGTGCATAGCCTGCCAGGGTGCAGAGGATCAATTGAAAGGTCAGGATCAGACCGGTGATGATCAGGGTGTTGAGCATATAGCGCATAAACGGGGCTTGCTGCCAGGCGGTGACAAAATGCTCCAGTGTCAGCGGTGCGAACAGGTCAAACCGGGTGGCATATTCGGCTGGATGAAATGCCGCCCAGAAGGCATAGAGCAGTGGGAAAATCCATAAAATGCCCAGTGTCCAGGCCATCGTAAAGGATAGAGTTCGAGTCAGCTTTGGCATATACAACTCTCAGCGGTAGTGAACACGACGTTCGATCAATAAAAACTGTATCAGTGCCAACAGGATAAGCAGCAATAACAGCACCAATGTCAGCGCAGCGGCGTAGTTGCTATCGAAGAAACTGAAGGCGTTCTCATAGATGTAGTAGAGCATTAAATTGGTGGCGTTATTCGGTCCACCTTTGGTGAGAATGAACAGATGATCGACCAGCTTGAACGCATTCAATATTGCATTGACCAGAACGAACAGTGTAGTTGGCATCAGTAGCGGCAGGGTGATGCGCCGAAACACATACCAAGGGCTGGCATTTTCCAGGGCAGCTGCGGCATAGATATCCTTGTTCAGACTTTGCAGGGCCGCCAGATAAAAAATCATGAAAAAACCGGCTTCCTTCCAGATGGTCATCAGCATCAGGCTTGATAGCGCCCAGTTGGGATCGCCAAGCCAGTTAATGCCGGATAGGCCCAGTCCGTTGAGCAGTTTATTGAACAGGCCAATTTCAGGGGTGTAAAAGAACAGCCAGATATTGGCAACGGCGATCATCGGTAGCATGGTTGGGGTGAAATACGCCAGACGCAGTGCACTGCGCCCGCTGATTTTACTGTTGACCCAGAGTGCCATGCCCAGTGCCAGGGCAATCGACGTTGGTACGGTACCGACGGCATACCAGAGGTTGTTGGATAAGGTTTTCCAGAAGATCGCATCATCCAGCAGCATGCGGTAATTTTCCAGACCCGCAAACTCGGATGAGCGCTGCCCCCGAGCTGGGAAAAACAGCGAATGCCACAGGGTCATCAATGCTGGAATATGGGTGAATGCCAACAGCATCAGCAGAGCTGGCAGTAACATCAGCCAGGCATAGAGTTGGTTGAGACGGTTCATCAGTTAGCCTTGATAAGACAGCTCAGAAAAACGGCAGCGTCTGTTAACAACGCTGCCAGGTTCAGTGGCGTGGATCAGTAGCGACTCAGAATACGTTGTGCCTGATTCTGGGCTGAGTCCAGTGCTTCCTGTGCATTTTGCTGTCCAGTCAAGACTGATTGAATCGCGTCATCCAGCAGTTTGCGCACACGTCCGGATTCATGCGTCGACAGCTCAGCGGTGGCATAGTCCAGTTGATCGCGTGCTACGGCGGCTGGAGGGAAGTCCTGCACATACTGCTGCAGCGCGTCGGTTTCATAGGACGCTGGACTAACACCCATATACCCGGTGGCGATACTCCAGTGTGCTGCCTGTTCCGGCGCTGTCATGAAACGAACCAGTTGTAATGCGGCACGACGCTCTTCATCCGAAGCATCTTTGAACAGGTAAAAGTTACCACCGCCGGTGGGGGAGCCGAAACGCTTGTTGGCCGGTAGCATGGCTACTCCAAAATCAAACTCAGCGCTGTCTTTAACGGCCGTCAGGTTGCCGGTTGAGTGCCACATAATGGCGGTTTTCTGTTCCAGAAAGTTCTGCCGCAATGTACCCCAATCAATCATGCCTTGTGGCATCACGGCGTATTTGCCACTCAGATCCTGCCAGTAGGTCAGTGCTTCAACGACACCCGGGTTGTTAAAGTAGGTTTCATTACCTTCACTGTTCATCAGCACTTCATCGTTTTGCATCGCCAGCGCACCGAACATCCAGTAGGGGTAGCCGGTCGATGGAATCATCGCACCCCAACGTTGGACTTCACCGTTGCTGTCTTTTTTAACCAACTGCTGGCCCATTTCTACCAGTTCATTCCAGCTTTGCGGTGGCTGTTCCGGATCAAGACCGGCATCGCGAAAAGCGTCTTTGTTGTAGTACATCACGATGGTGGAGCGCTGGAAGGGAATCCCCCAGACCTGATCATCGACCACGCCGTTTTCCATCAGTGTAGGGTAAAAGCTCTGCAGCCATTCGAGCTCTTCGTCGTTTTCCACTACGGCATCAAAAGGGACGATGGCGTCCATTCCCATCAGTTCATGCACATCGATTGAAAACAGTACGGACAGTTGCGCCGGTTGACCACTGTTCAGTGCTGCCAGTGCTTTCACACGAGTATCATTGTAATTACCGGCATAAATAGCATTAACTTTGATATCAGGATGTTGCTGCTCAAAATCACTGATCATGCCATCGACCACATCCGTCAGAGGTCCACCGACTGAAACAGGGTAATACATGGTTAATTCAGTTTGTGCCTGAGCGGCTGTAGCGATAGCCAGTGAGGTTAGCCCCATGGCTAGCATACGTTTAGTGCTGCGTAACATGCTGTAACTCCTTATGGTTTGGCGTCGTTGATTGCAGATCGGTTTGGTGTGTGGTGGGTGTGTTCAGGCCAGCGTCTTGCAGGCGCTGACCGCTTTTGGCGCAAAAATTGTGTTGATGATCTATTGGCCACTGCAGGCATAAGCGCTGCTGAACAGGCAGTAGTTGATGGCCCGGCAGGCGCAGTTTGATCACTTGCATAGCCATTGAGGGCAAAGCCGCATCGATGATGGTGTCGGCACATGGTAGTCGCAGCGGATCACCTCGGCGGTGATACCAGTTTCTGTCTGTTGAATATGCTCTGGACGTACACCAATGAGTTGGGAGCCCTGCTCCAGCAGATTCATCGGTGGATTGCCGATAAAGCGAGCAGAAAACGTGGTTTCCGGGATGTGGTAGAGTTGATTAGGTGTACCACACTGGGCGATCTCACCTTGATTCAACAGAATAATACGATCCGCCATACTCATGGCTTCAACCTGATCATGGGTGACATACAGCACTGTCATACCCAGGCGCTGTTGCAGTGCTCGTAGTTCGGCACGCATCTCATTACGCAGCTTGGCATCCAGATTCGACAGGGGCTCATCCATCAGGCATAAAGGCGCTTCGGCAATGATCGCCCGCGCCAGCGCAACACGCTGACACTGACCTCCGGATAGCTGCGAGGGTTTTTTGGCCAGTTGATCGCCAAGATTTACCAGTTCTGCTACTTGCTTTAAGCGCTGATCACGTTCGTGCGCACCGACACCTCGTGCTTTCAGACCAAAAACTATATTTTCAGCCACACACAGGTGAGGAAAGAGAGCATAAGACTGAAACACCATCGCCAGTTGGCGTTTTCCAGGGGGCAGGTGGGTGATATCGACACCATTGAGTTTGATGCTGCCGGATGACGGCTGTTCAAGGCCGGCAATCATTTTCAGCGTAGTCGATTTCCCGCAACCAGAAGGGCCCAACAGGGCAACAAACTCACCCTGGGCTATTTCAAAACTGATGTCTTTTACCGCAAGGGTACCTTCCCACTGCTTGCGAAGTTGACAGACTTCTAACTGGCTCATGGATAACTCCTCAATGGCATATCTCAACACTGGCGGCTTCACACAGGGTAGTGATGGGGTCCGTGATCTGGTCGGTGACAAACAGGTCTACATCAGACAGGGTGCCGGTTCGAACAGGGGCTTTGCGCAGATGCTTGCTGGAGTCAGCGACCAGAATGCGTCGGTCGCTGTTCTCAATAATGGCGCGTGACAGGTAAGACTCCTCGGGCGAAAAATCCATCAGATCGCCCTGTGGGCCCAGACCACCTATACCAAAAATGCCGAAGTTGACCTGAAAACGACGCAGAAAACGGGTGGCATCTTCACCCATTAAATCCTGATCCGATGGACGGATGCGCCCACCGGTTAGCAGGGTTTCAATATTAGGGTTGTGGCACAGCGTCATCGCCGCGTTGAGGTTGTTGGTAATCACCTGCAGGCCAGGATGGTCCAGCAATGCCAGCGCCACCTGTTGTGGTGTGGTGCCGATGCCGATGAAAATTGTCGCACCTTCCGGCAGTAAATCCGCCACCTTACGACCAATGCTGCGTTTAGCTTCAAGGTTGATCACCTGGCGGCTCTGGAAGGATAGGTTGCGATTATGAAACGGCAGCCTGATACCCCCATGTACCCGCTGCACCAGCCCCTGATCACTCAACTCATTCAGATCCTTACGGATTGTCTGCACTGAAACATTGAAAGAATCAGTCAGCTCCTGGCTGGAAAGTTGCCCGCCTGCCTGCTTCAACCAGGCCAGAATTTTTGTTTGACGCTCAGATAACAGCATTGAATACCTTCGAACGAACTTAAATTGCTTTTCGCTTCTGTTAAAAAAGTGAATGTAAGTTTCGAACGAGAGTGTATGCCGGAAATATTTCACCCTGGTGACGTAAATATGATGAGTTTATGAAACCAGATAAAAAGGGGGCCGATTAAAAAAGGGTACTGACACTTTTTCTGCTTTAGTAGAACAAATCGCCCTGCAGGGACGGAGGCCGAAAGTCGCGGGTGTTCAGGCCTTGTTCGGTGTTGCCTTGCAGGCCCAGGCGGTGGCTGGCCTTGGTGAAACGTTGAGCAATCAGCTCGGCAAAAATACCTTCGCCACGAAAGCGTTTGCCAAATTCGGCATGGTTGGTTTGGCCGCCGCGACATTGGCGCATCAGGCTCATGACTTTGTTGGCGCGATCAGGGTAATGGCTTCCAGCCAGGACTCAAACAGTGGGGCGACCTCCAGTGGCAGGCGCAGCAGCATCCAGTTGGCGGTTCTTGCACCTGCCTCGTTGGCGGCTTCTAATATATGTTCGATTTCATGATCGGTTAATCCCGGAATAATCGGCGACACCAGGGTGCCCACGGGAATGCCAGCGGCACTGAGTTCACGAATGGCTCTCAGACGTGCCTGGGGGGAGGCAGCACGCGGCTCCAGGGTACGTTTCAACTGCATATCCAGACTGGTCAGGCTGATAAATACCCGGACCAGCCGATGCTTGGCCATCTCGGTTAACAGATCCAGATCCCTTAAAACCAGCATGCTTTTGGTCACCAGCGTAACCGGGTGGCGGGCTTCAAGTAATAGCTCCAGCAGGCGGCGTGTGGTTTGGTATTTGGCTTCAATCGGCTGGTAGCAATCGGTATTGCCCGACAGGTTGATAGGGCGGCACACATAACCTGGCTTACACAATTCCTCGCGCAGGGTTTCGACCAGCCCGCTGCGTGCAATCAGTTTGGTTTCAAAATCCAGTCCGGGTGACAGATCCCAATAAGCATGTGAGGGGCGGGCGTAGCAATACACACAGCCGTGTTCGCAACCCCGATAGGGGTTGATGGAGCGGTCAAACGGCAGGTCGGGAGATGTGTTCCACGACAGCGCCGTCTTGCAGGGCTCATCACGTATTTCTGTGGCCAGGCTTTGCTGCGTACCTTCCTGCCACCAGCCATCATCCACCGTTTCGCTGATTCTGGGGGCAAAGCGGTTATCCGGATTGTAGGTGGCTCCACGCCCTCTACGCGCAACGGCAGTAGCAGATGATTTGTCAAAAGACGCCATAGGTGCGCTCCAGTATTAATACTGTATATAAACACAGTATAAGTTACCTTCCAGGTTTTTCAAAGCGCTTGATCATAAAAAGTACTGAGCCCTTTTGAGTCCCCTTTTTGGTTACTGATCCCTTTTTGATTAAATGATGAAGTGAGGGTTTTCGCTTGATGATTTGATCAACCCGATCTGCTCAACGCTATTGACTCGATATGATTGAGTCTGTCTTCTCATCTTTAAAACTCATAAGTTGAATATAATTATTTCAATAAAAACAATTGATTAAATTTATTCTCTAGGTTTCTGTTCTGCATTTTTCTTTCCTGGCACAGCCCTTGCTCTTACCTGACTGACAATGACGCCATAACAACATAAAAAGTCAGAGGTTGCGCAATGCCAGATTTGCAACTCCATACCAATACTACGTCAAAAGCGCGTTCAAGCTTTGAGCGTCTGACCAAATATATCCGTGTGCGCAGTGATGCTGGAGCACGTTTTGTCGAATTTGACTTTGCGATTGGAGATCCCTCTCTGTTCGTTGAGTTGATTATGCCGCCTGGTGCGTTCGAAGCCTTCTGCAAAAACAACCATGTCATTCATATGACCGATGAGCAGATGGCTGAAGTGGATGCCGAGCTTCAGAAATGGCGCTATGGCGAAGACACCCTGATGTCCAGGAACCATAACCGATCCGCTTAATAACAATAACGTTTAACCTATGGGTACTGTCTGATGACAATAGAAATCAAAACCTCCACGCTGGAGCCAATCCGCCATACCTTTGCGAATATTGAACGTCGCTTTGGTGATAAGCCCGCTTCCCGCTATCAGGAAGCGACCTATGACCTGCAGGCTGAAACCAACTTTCATTACCGCCCCTTGTGGCAGCCGGAATACGAGCTGAACGATAAGCGTCGTACCCGTATCGTGATGGAAGACTGGTATGCCCTGAAAGACCCCCGCCAGTTTTACTACGGCACGTATGTGCAGCAGCGCGCCAAGTTGCAGGAAGCGGCTGAAAGCAGTTATGCCTTTTTTGAAAAGCGCAATCTGGCAGAGCATTTCTCCGAAGAAGTTAAAGAGATTCTGATCAGTTACCTGATCCCGCTTCGCCATGTCGAAAACACCGCCAACCTGAACAATATGTATGGCTGTGCATTTGGTTACGGCACCGCCATCACCCAGGCGCTGCTGTACAACGCCATGGACCGTCTGGGTATTGCCCAGTATTTGTCACGTATCGGCCTGATGTTGGATGGCAACACCGGTGATGTGCTGATCGAATCAAAGCAGCACTGGATGCAAAACCCGCTGTGGCAGGGGATGCGTGCATTGTGCGAAGAGATGACCACGGTTGAAGACTGGTTTGAGGTGGTGATCGCGCAAAACCTGATTGTCGATACGCTGGTGTTCAATCTGTTCTATGAGCAGCTGGATGAGAAGTTAAGTGGTATGGGTGGCCGTGATGTCGCCATGCTGACTGAGTTTATGTTGGCCTCGAATAAAGATGTATCGCGCTGGTTCGACAGTGTGCTCAAAACTGTGGCATCCGAGTCGGAAGAAAACCGTGCGCTGCTTGAAGAGTGGACAGGCCAGTGGCGCAAGAAGGTTCTGGAGGCACTGAGTCCTGTGGTGTCGGCTTTGCTGGATGAGGCAGCGCTGAGTAAAGCGGATGATCTATTGGAAAAACGTTTGCAAAAAGCCGGCATCTGCCGCTAAGGAGCTTCCATGTCAAAAGTATATATCGCCCTGCAGGACAATGATGACTCCCGCTACATTGTTGAAGCTATTGAGGAAGACAATCCGGACGCAACCGTTAATCACATGCCGGCGATGATCCGCATCGAAAACGAGAACAGCCTGGTAATCAAGCGTGCCACGGTTGAAGAAAAGATGGGACGTGACTGGGATGTACAGGAACTGCATCTGAATCTGATTACGCTCGGCGGCAATGTTGACGAAGACGATGAGCAACTCAGGCTGAGCTGGAACGCCTGATCCGGAAATATGAGTCCGGAACAAACCGTCCGGAATTAAAATAATAAGGTACTCAAAATGGCTGCTAAAAAACTAAATTTAAAAGATAAATACCGTTTGCTAACCCGTGATCTGGACTGGGAATATTCCTATTCAGATCGTAAGGAAGCTTTTCCCTACGAAGAATTTGAAGGGATTAAAATCACTGACTGGTCCAAATGGGAAGACCCGTTTCGTCTGACCATGGATTCCTACTGGAAGTACCAGGCTGAAAAAGAGAAAAAACTTTACGCTATTTTCGACGCTTTTTCGCAGAACAATGGCCACCTGAATGTGACCGATGAGCGTTACGTTAATGCGATCAAAATCTTCCTGACCGGCGTGTCACCGCTTGAATACCAGGCGTATCAGGGCTATGCCCATGTCGGGCGTCAATTTGGCGGGGCCGGTGCGCGCGTGGCTTGTCAGATGCAGTCTATTGATGAACTGCGTCATGTGCAGACCCAGATTCATGCCATGAGTCATTACAACAAGTACTTTGACGGCTTCCAGGATTGGTCGCATATGCATGACCGGGTCTGGTATCTGTCGGTACCCAAATCCTTCTTTGATGATGCGCGCTCAGCCGGACCGTTTGAGTTCCTGATTGCGATCAGTTTCAGCTTTGAATATGTGCTGACCAACCTGCTGTTTGTACCCTTTATGTCGGGCGCAGCACACAACGGTGATATGGCCACCTGTACGTTTGGTTTCTCCGCTCAGTCTGATGAAGCGCGTCATATGACGCTTGGACTGGAAATCATCAAGTTCCTGCTGGAACAGCATGAAGACAATGTGCCCATCGTACAGAAATGGATCGACAAGTGGTTCTGGCGCGGCACGCGTCTGCTGACCATTGTGGCGATGATGATGGATTACATGCTGCCGAATAAAGTCATGTCCTGGAAAGAAGCCTGGGAAGTCTACTTTGAAGAAGCCGGTGGTGCGCTGTTTAAAGATCTGGCGCGCTATGGCATCCGCATGCCCAAGTTTGTCGAAACCACCGAAAAAGAGAAAGAGCATATTTCTCATCAGGCCTGGTGGATCTTCTATACCCACGGTCATGCCGCTGGTTTCCATACCTGGATTCCGAGTGATGAAGAGCTGGACTGGTTGAGCGAAAAGTACCCGGATACCTTCGACAAGTACTACCGTCCGCGTTGGGAGTTGGCCAAGAAAATGGAGGCCGAAGGCAAGCGCTTCTATACCAAGGCTCTGCCGCAACTCTGTACTACCTGTCAGATCCCGATGGGCTTCACTGAAATGGATGATCCGACCCAGATTGCCTATCGCTCCAGTGATTTTGAAGGTGAGAAATACCACTTCTGTTCCGATGGCTGTAAGCACATTTTCGACGAGGAACCGGAAAAATATGTGCAGTCCTGGTTGCCTGTGCATCAGATCTATCAGGGCAATTGCGGCGGTGCCAGTGTTGAAGAGGTACTGCGTGATTACTACCAGCTGAACATGGGGGCCGACAACATGGATATCAAAGGCTCACCGGATCAAAAACGCTGGAAGGAATGGAAAGGCGTTGCCTGATCACCTCTGAATAATAACAACAGGAGCCATCCCGGATGGCTCCAGAAGCAGGATATCACTATGTCAGTTACAGCTATTACGCCGGACTACAAGGTTCCGGCACTGGATAGATTTGAAAATTTTCACGGCAATCAGATTGTGTATGTGGGTTGGGATCATCACCTGATGTTCTGTTCCGCCTTTGCCTATGCGCTGCCACCCACCACAACCTTTGCCGAGCTTCGCGATCAGATCATGCCGGAAGCCTTTGGTGAGCATGAAGAGTTTACCCAGGTGAACTGGAACACCGCGACCTGGTTGCTGGATGACCAGCCGTTTAAACCCGCGCTGGATAAAAGTTTGCAGGAGCAGGGCATCGGGCATAAGTCCGTACTGCGGTTTCAGACTCCGGAACTTACAGGGTTTCAGGGTAAAGGCGTTTGAGGAGATTGTCATGACCTATGCAGTGACCGTAGAACCCACGGGTGATGTGATTGAAGTGGAAGAGGGGCAGACCATTCTGGATGCCGCACTGCGTCAGGGTGTCTGGTTGCCCTTTGCCTGCGGTCATGGCACCTGTGCCACTTGTAAGGTGCAGGTGGTGGAAGGTGATGTCGAGATTGGCAATGCCTCACCCTTCGCACTGATGGATGTTGAGCGCGACGAAGGCAAGGTGCTGGCCTGTTGCGCCATCCCCGAGTCGGACCTGGTGATAGAAGCCGATGTCGATGTGGACCCTGACTTTGCCGGTTATCCGGTAGAAGATTTCAACGCGACCGTTGTCAGCATCCAGGATCTGTCGCCCAGCATTAAAGAGATACGTGTGGCGTTGGACCGCCCCATGACCTTTCAGGCGGGTCAGTATGTGAACCTGAATCTGCCAGGCGTGGAAGGGAGTCGGGCTTTCTCGATTGCCAACCCGCCATCGGATGATCGTCATATTGAGCTGCATGTGCGTCTGGTACCGGGTGGTGCAGCAACGACCTGGTTACACGAATCGTTGCAGCCGGGTGATGAGCTGGATCTGTCCGGTCCTTATGGGCAGTTTTTTGTGCGCAAATCGGACGCCAAGGATGTGATTTTTATTGCGGGTGGATCGGGATTATCTAGTCCGCAATCGATGATTCTGGACCTGCTGGAGCAGGGCGACACACGGCAGATCTACCTGTTTCAGGGCGCGCGCAATCTCAGTGAGCTGTATAACCGCGAACGTCTCGAAGCGCTGACCCGGACCCATGCCAATTTCCACTATATCCCGGCACTGAATGAGCCGACAGAAGCGGATGGCTGGACGGGGTTTGCCGGCTTTGTGCATGAAGCGGCTAAAGACTTTTTCGACGGGCGTTTTAATGGCCACAAAGCCTACCTCTGCGGACCGCCGCCAATGATTGATGCCGCCATCAGCACGCTGATGCTGGGGCGGGTATTTGAAGCGGATATCCATATGGAGAAATTTCTCACGGCGGCTGATGGTGCCAGCGCCGAAACACGCTCGGCCTTGTTCAAGCGCATCTGAACCGGAGTTGCAATGATGAATTATCAGATTCTGGTAACCAATCGTGAGCAAACCTTTGTTGTTAAACAAGGTGAGTTGCTACTCCAGGCCATGGAAAAGGCCTGTCAGCAGGCGATTAATGTGGGCTGTCGTGGCGGTGGCTGCGGTCTGTGCAAAGTGAAAATACTGCAGGGGCGTTATCAGACGAAACGCATGAGTAAAGCGCATATCAGTGCAGCAGAACAGGCATCGGGGTTTGCCCTGGCCTGCCGGGTATTCCCGGAAAGTGATCTGGTGATTGAGTCAGATCACTTCGAGGATCAATCAAAACAAACAATACAAGTAAGCGTTGTTAAATAAAAAATATAAGAGGAAACCATCATGAAAAAAGGTGTAATGCGTCCAGGTCATGTACAGATTCGCGTACTGGATCTTGAAGAAGCCCGTAAACACTATGTGGATCTGCTGGGTCTGATCGAAATGGATTCAGATGAGCAGGGCCGTATCTACTTAAAAGCCTGGACTGAGGTGGATAAGTACTCAGTTATATTGAAAGAGTCGGATGAGCCGGGCATGGATTTTATGGCTTCAAATGCCTGGATGAGTCGGTACTGGATCGTCTTGCCGATGAAATCCGTGCCTTTGGCCTGAGTGTCACTGAACTGCCCGCTGGTGAGTTGAAAGACTGTGGTCGGCGCATGCAGTTTGTTGCACCGACGGGGCATACCTTTGAGCTCTACGCTACCAAAGAGCAAACCGGTAAGTGGGGTGTCTCTAACGTTAACCCCGAAGCCTGGCCGCGTGATCTCAAGGGTATGAAAGCGACCCGTTTTGATCATTGCCTGCTGTACGGTGATGATCTGGAAGGCAACCTCATCCTGTTCAGGGATGTGCTGGGCTTCGATCTGGCTGAGCAGGTCGTCGACCCGGATAACAACCGTGTCGCTCTGTTCCTGACCGTATCCATGAAAGCGCATGATGTCGCCTTCATCAAACATCCGGAAAAGAACAAGTTCCATCATGCCTCTTTCTACCTGGATACCTGGCAGGATGTATTGCAAGCCGCGGATCTGATCTCCATGACCGATACCTCTATCGATATCGGACCAACCCGTCATGGCCTGACGCACGGTCAGACCATCTACTTCTTTGACCCATCGGGTAACCGTAATGAAGTCTTTGCCGGTGGTGACTATCACTACCCTGATCACGAACCGGTCACCTGGCAAGCCGACAGTCTTGGTAAAGCCATTTTCTACCATGATCGTCAACTGAACGAGCGTTTCCTGACCGTGGTGACCTGATAAAGCCGGTGCCGGTCATCAGGTTGATCGGCACTTTTTAACCTGCCCGTGAATGAGAGCAAGCTATGAACGAATTTAAACACTTTATCAATGGCGAATTTATTGCCTCTGCCAGTGGTAAAACTTTTGAAAATCGCTGCCCGGTAGACAACAGCCTGATCGGTGCCGTTTATGAAGCGGGCCGGGACGAGGTGGACGCGGCGGTTAAAGCAGCCAAAGCTGCGCTGCAAGGGCCATGGGGGGAATGACCCAAGCTGAGCGTATCACGCTGCTGAACAAAGTGGCTGATCGTATTAATGAACGTTCCTATGAGTTTCTGGCGGCCGAATGCCGCGATACCGGCAAGCCTTACAGCATCGCCAGCCATATCGATATTCCGCGTGGTGCCGCCAACTTTAAAGCCTTTTCAGAAACCCTGGCGAATCATCCCACCGAAGCGTTTCGCATGGATACACCCGATGGCGAAGGGGCTATCAATCTGGGGCATCGCTCTCCCAAAGGGTGGTGGCTGTGATCAGCCCCTGGAACCTGCCGCTGTTGCTGATGACCTTTAAGGTTGGGCCAGCTCTGGCGTGTGGTAATTGCGTTGTGGTGAAACCCTCTGAAGAAACCCCGGCGACAGCCACGCTGTTGGGTGAGGTAATGAATGAGTGTGGTGTGCCGGCTGGTGTTTACAACGTTGTGCATGGCTTTGGCCCTGACTCTGCTGGTGAATTTCTGACTACGCACCCGCTGGTGAATGCCATTACCTTTACCGGCGAAACCCGCACAGGCGAGGCGATCATGAAAGCGGCCGCCGTAGGCCTGCGTAATATTTCCATGGAGCTGGGGGGAAAAACCCGGCGCTTGTGTTTGCCGATTGTGATCTGGACAAAGCCGTGGAAGGCACCATGCGCTCGGCTTTTGTTAACTGTGGTCAGGTCTGCCTGGGTACCGAGCGTGTCTATGTAGAGCGGCCTATCTACGAAGCCTTTCTGGCACGCATGAAAGAAGCCGTTGCCCAGCTCAAGTTGGGTCGCCCAGAAGATTCACAGGCTAACTTTGGTCCGCTGGTGAGTCTCGCGCACCGTGACAAGGTGAAGTACTACTACGATTTAGCCGTTCAGGAAGGTGCCACAGTCGAAATCGGTGGCGGCATTCCGGATATGGGTGCTGAGTTGAATGACGGTGCCTGGATCGAACCCACCATCTGGACGGGGCTGGCTGATGATGCTCGTGTGATTCGTGAAGAGATCTTTGGCCCGTGTTGTCACATCCGTCCTTTCGATACGGAAGAAGAAGCGATCAGCCTGGCCAATGACACTGAATACGGTCTTGCCGCCGCTATCTGGACAGGTAACTCATCGCGTGCCGTGCGTGTAGCCGAGCAGGTGGAAGCCGGTCTGGTGTGGGTAAATAGCTGGTTCCTGCGTGATCTGCGCACCGCTTTTGGCGGCGCCAAGCAATCCGGAATTGGCCGTGAAGGCGGGGTACATGGTCTGGAGTTTTATACCGAACTGAAAAATATCTGTATCAAGTTGTGAGAATTATATGAAACGTGAACTGATTCAACAGTGTGGTGACGCGCTGTATCAAGCGATGCAAAGCAAAATACCCATGCGCCCACTAACAGAACAATACCCTGACATCAGCATTGATGATGCCTACCACATCTCCTTGCGCATGCTGGAGCAGCGTTTGGCTGCGGGTGAGCGGGTGATAGGTAAAAAGATCGGCGTCACCTCGAAAGCAGTGCAAAACATGCTCAATGTACATCAGCCGGATTTCGGCTACCTGACGGACAAAATGGCCTATAGCCAGGGTGAAGAGATGCCCATCAGTCAGCTGTTGATGCAACCCAAAGCCGAAGGAGAGATTGCCTTTATCCTTAAAAAAGACCTGATGGGACCGGGTATTACCAATGCTGATGTCCTGGCCGCTACCGAATGCGTTATGCCCTGTTTTGAAGTGGTGGATTCACGCATTGACAACTGGCAGATCAAAATCCAGGACACGGTAGCAGATAACGCTTCCTGCGGTTTATTTGTGCTGGGGGATCGTGCGGTGGACCCGCGTAAAGTCGATCTGGCGACCTGTGGCATGGTGGTGGAAAAAAACGGTTCTGTCATCTCTACCGGCGCCGGTGCAGCGGCCCTGGGCAGTCCGGTTAATTGTGTGGTTTGGCTGGCGAATACGCTGGGGGCTTTTGGTATCGGCCTGAAAGCCGGTGAGGTGATCCTGTCCGGATCGCTGGTGCCACTTGAGCCGGTTGTAGCCGGAGATTATATGCGCGTCAGTATTGGTGGAATAGGCAATGCCTCGGTGCGCTTTGTTTAGCCAGTCAGAATAACAGCCAGAACAATAAACTCAGGATTGGAACAGTTCTTATGTCAAAAAAACTTAAAGCGGTCATTATTGGCCCCGGCAACATCGGCACCGACTTGCTGATGAAAATGCAACGCTCTGAATGGATAGAGCCTGTGTGGATGGTGGGTATCGATCCTCAATCTGAAGGCTGATACGGGCCAAGGCGATGGGGATTAAAACCTGTGCTACAGGTGTTGATGGCCTGTTACCCCATGTGCTTGAGGATGATATTCGTGTCGCCTTTGATGCGACCTCGGCGTATGTACATGCCGAAAACAGCCGCAAGCTGAATGCGCTGGGGGTGATTATGATCGACCTGACGCCTGCAGCCATCGGTCCTTATTGCGTGCCGCCGGTCAACCTGGCTGATCACGCCAAAAACCTGGAAATGAACGTCAATATGGTCACCTGTGGTGGTCAAGCCACTATTCCCATGGTGGCAGCGGTTTCCCGCGTGCAGCCGGTGGCCTATGGCGAAATTGTAGCGACGGTTTCTTCGCACTCAGTGGGCCCGGGTACACGTCAGAATATCGATGAATTCACTCGCACGACGGCCGCCGCCGTGGAGAAGGTCGGGGGCGCAAAACAGGGCAAGGCAATCATCATTATTAACCCGGCCGAACCCCCGCTGATGATGCGCGACACCATCCACTGCCTGACCGAAGACACACCCGATCAGGCCGCAATTACCGAATCCGTTCATGCCATGGTCAAGGAGGTACAAAAATATGTACCGGGTTACCGTCTGGTCAACGGTCCGGTATTCGATGGCAACCGCGTGTCGGTATTTATGGAAGTGGAGGCCTGGGTGACTTCCTGCCCAAATACGCCGGCAACCTCGACATCATGACAGCCGCTGGCCTGCGGACTGCCGAGATGTTCGCAGAAGAGGCCGCTAACGGCAGTATTACCTTACCAGTACGCGGCTAACAGGAGCAAAATCATGAATTTAAATAATAAAGTTGTCACGTTACACGATATGAGTCTGCGCGATGGTATGCATGCCAAGCGCCACCAAATCAGTCTGGAGCAGATGGTGACTATTGCCTCCGCGATGGATGCAGCCGGTATGCCTCTGATCGAAGTGACCCATGGTGATGGCCTGGGTGGTGCGTCATTAAACTACGGTTTTCCCGCCCACAGCGATGAGGCATACCTGAACGCCGTGGTGCCGAAAATGAAAAACGCCAAAATTTCAGCACTGCTGCTGCCAGGGATCGGCACTGTTGATCACCTGAAAATGGCCAAAGACTGTGGTGTCAGTACCATTCGTGTCGCCACCCATTGTACTGAAGCGGATGTCTCTGAACAGCATATCGGTATGGCCGCCAAGATGGGTATGGATACGGTCGGATTCTTAATGATGGCGCATATGATCAGTGCCGAAAAGGTGCTGGAACAGGCGCGGCTGATGGTTGGCTACGGCGCCAACTGCATCTATTGCACTGACTCGGCAGGCTACATGCTGCCGGATGAGGTTTCAGAGAAAATTGCGCTGCTGCGGGCTGAGCTGCCCAGCAGCATCGAGATAGCTTTCACGGCCACCATAACATGGGCATGGCCATCGCCAACTCCCTGGCAGCCATAGAAGCTGGCGCCACACGTATCGATGGTTCGGTAGCCGGGCTGGGTGCGGGTGCCGGGAATACACCGCTGGAAGTGCTGGTTGCAGTACTGGAGCGTATGGGTGCTAAAACCGCTATCGATCTTTATAAAATCATGGATGTGGCTGAGGACCTGGTGGTACCGATGATGGACCAGCCGATCCGGGTTGACCGTGATTCACTGACACTCGGTTACGCCGGTGTGTACAGCTCATTTTTGCTGTTTGCCCAGCGTGCTGAAAAGAAATACGGCATTCAGGCGCGAGACATTCTGGTGGAACTCGGCCGTCGCGGCACGGTGGGCGGACAGGAAGACATGATTGAAGACCTGGCACTGACCATGTCAAAACAGAAGGGGTTAATCTGATGGGTAATCTAACACGCACGGAAATTGAACAACTGGCAACCTATTGTGAAGACGCTGAGCTTAAGGCTTATGAAATCACCAAGGTGACTGATCAGTATCCGCACATGACCTATGAAGATGCCTTTGATGTGCAGTGGGAAGTGCGCAAGCGCAAAGAAGCGCGGGGCCACAAAATTGTGGGTATGAAAATGGGTCTGACCTCCTGGGCAAAAATGGCCCAGATGGGCGTAGAGCAGCCCTGTTATGGCTACCTGGCCGACTATTTCAGTGTGCCTGAAGGGGGTGAGATCAAGATGGATGAATTGATCCATCCAAAGATTGAAGCCGAAATAGCCTTTGTCACTAAAGCCCCGCTGAAAGGCCCGGGTGTACATATCGGTGATGTGATGCGGGCGACAGACTTTATTATCCCGGCGGTGGAAGTGATTGACTCCCGCTACAAGGATTTCAAGTTTGATCTCAAAAGCGTTATCGCGGACAACTCCAGTTCAACGCGTTTTATCACCGGTGGTCGCATGGCGCGTCTGGAAGATGTGGACGTGACGACGCTGGGGGTGGTGATGGAGATTAACGGCGAGGTGGTGGCAACCGGTGCAGGCGCTGCTGTGCTCGGTCATCCGGCGGCTTCGGTAGCGATGCTGGCGAATATGCTCGGTGAGCGGGGTGAAGAGATTCCCGCCGGGACCTTCATTATGACTGGGGGTATCACTGCGGCTGTGACGGTTAACCGGGGTGACTCTATCAATATTCGCTATCAGGATCTGGGAACGATATCGGCTAAATTTATATAACAATTTCAATGTAGTTAATCATTAATATTAAAGTTAATTATTAACTAATGTTTAAGCAAAAATAACTCTAAAAAAGGTAGTCGCTATGTCTATGAAAAAAATGTTGTCACTGGCCGCGCTGATGTCCCTGACGCCACTTGCACTGCAAGCGGGTCAGTATGTTCCCGGGATTGAAGGGGTTAAATCAGCGGTAGTGCCACCTCCTGGTGTTTACTACCGTGGCTATGCGGTGCACTACGATGCCAATAATTCCGATGGTCTGCCACATGATAGTAGTGTGACAGTGGATGCGCTGGCGCATCGTTTTATCTGGGTCACCGAAACCGAAGTGCTGGGAGGGAACCTGGGGTTTGAAGCCATACTGCCGATGGTCAGAACCGACCTGGATATTGGTAATGGCCTGGTGCGTGACAAGCAAACCGGACTGGGTGATCTGTTTGTCGGCTCTTTGATCGGTTGGCATGGTGAACGTTGGGATGCCGTCGCGGCAGCAGGTATCTGGAATGCCTCCGCCAAAAGTGGCCAGCCCGCTGATCCTGGGTTTGGTTATACTGAAGTGATGCTGACTCTGGGCGGTAATGTCTATCTTAATGAAGCCAAGGATGTGTCTTTGTCCCTGCTGTCCCGGTACGAGATTGCCGACAAAAGCTCAGTAAACGATGAGCTGGTAGTGGAGTGGGGGCTGGGCAAGAGCTACGGCCTGATGGACCTGGGGCTGGTAGGATACAGTCGTTGGGATGTTGATGGCGGTGAAGCCGAAACGCATGCTGCCGGATTGTCTGCTGGCTATTTTTGGCCACAGATTATGATGGGTGTCGATGCGGGTGTGTATAAAGAGCATAGTGTTAAAGAGGGTTTTGAAGGCACGAAGTTCCGCATAGCGCTTACCAAAGTCTTTTGATCGGAAGTTTACGCTTGGGAGGTTAATATGCCGATTGCTCAGCTTTATATAATGGAAGGGCGCAGTGATGCGCAAAAAGAGCGCTTAATCGAAGAGGTTACCGCAGCGATGGTACGTTCACTGGATGCCCCCGAGCAGGTGGTCAGAGTGATGATTACCGAAATGCCTAAGCAGCATTTTGGTATTGGTGGACAGTCTGCCAAAAAACTCGGACGTTAAGGCTTAGCTTCAGGCGTTCACACCGCTAAACCCTGCTGACCGTTTGTTCCCCTTGCGGTCAGCAGTTTTATTTTTTCCTTACTTCTTGTCAGTCTCGCCTTTAGCGTCTTCATCCTGGCGTTTTAACCGGTAGGCCAGAGCAGGACGGCTTAAGCCTAACAAGCGTGCAGCCGCTGAAATATTACCCTCTGCCTTTTCAGTCGCCTTGTTAATCAAGGCTGCTTCCAGGTCACCGATGCTGATCTCATTGTACAGAATCTGATCGGTCAGGGAGGCCAGCAGCAGCTCATTGGGCTTGTGGTTTTCCAACTGGCCCGATGTCTGGTTCAACCTGCGGGTCTTGGGATCAACGGAGGGGGTTTGACTCCAGCCGACATTAAACAGGTTTTGTTCTGTGATCGAACTGCTTTCATCGGTCAGAATAATGCCACGTTCAATAGCATTTTCCAGCTCACGAATATTCCCCGGCCAGTCATAGTCATGCAGTGCTGCCATGGCCCGGTCAGTAAACCCCAGGGTGACCTTGCGGTACTGCTTTTCGTAGCGTTTACGAAAATGCTCTGCCAGCAAGGCAATATCATTTTGACGCTCGCGCAACGCAGGAATCACCACCATATAAGCATTGATGCGGTAGAAGAGATCGGCACGAAAACGTCCGGACTTTACCGCTGCCGACAGGTCTTCATTGGTGGCGGCGACGATGCGAACATCGATAGAGCGGGTACGTTCATCACCGACACGCTCCAGCTCACCTTCCTGAATTACCCTTAGCAGAGCGGCTTGAGCCCTGGGTGATAGCTCAATGACCTCATCGAGAAAAATGGTGCCGCCATCGGCACGCTCGAAGCGGCCTTTGCGTGATTGTGTAGCGCCGGTATAGGCGCCTTTTTCCACCCCGAAGAGTTCCGATTCGATCAGTTCAGGGGGATGGCGGCACAGTTTACCGCCACAAAGGGGCCATCTTTACGGGTACTCATACTGTGTACGCGTCGTGCCAGCACTTCTTTGCCGGTACCGGTTTCACCGATTAACAGCATGGTGACATCGGCATTGGCGCCGCGGTCAATCATTTCCAGTGCACTGGTAAAGGGCGGTGCTTCACCCAGGGCTTTGGGCACATCTTCCGGGTAGCCGAGAGTCTGTTCAAGATCTGCAATGCGGGATTGCAGTTCGTAAAGCTCATCAATTAATGGTGCTTCACGGAAGAAATGGCTAAAGGCTTCATGATCAGGCCATTCAGTAGCGACTTTACCGATGATGCGGCATTGATGATCACCCTGACCACGGCATTCGACCTCTCTGAACTGGATATCCAGGCCGGTAAAATGGCTGGAGTAAGCACAGGCATAGCCTAACAACATCCAGCAAGCGGGTTCATTCAGCTGGCCCAGGCTCATCCGGCAGATTTCTACTTCAAACGAATCAATCCACTCAAATTCAGCATAGAAGTGCTTCTTTTTGGGATCGTATTCGAGCACCAGTGGAATCACTTTGACCATGCCGCGCAGGCAATGCAGCTGCGGGCCGGTGAGAAAGGCCTGATCGGGGGTGGCATCGGGGTTGAGTTTACGTGCCAGTTCAGCATCACGCATGCCGGAGTAGTAGCCAAGGCGCATAAAAAAGCCCTTGCCACGCTCCATGCCCATGGAAGTGATAATCTCTTTTCTGAAACTGGAAAGCGCACCCAGACCCATAAGCACCGTACGCTGTTCAGCCAGCCAGATTTTGCCTTCCTCAGGCTTAAATTGCAGCTTATCCAGCAGATACTTCAGATCCGGAAATTGCAGATGAGCGTCAGACACAGTACACCTAAAATTTTGTATTTATTATAACTGTATAGCTTAACCGAACTGGCTGATGAAGTGTATATCGCAAGGCCTCTGAACCAAATTCAGTGATAGCCGTATAAACACGCATAATCAATTTTAAAGGGGCTTAACATGTTTGGTTTTTTGACCGGTGGGAACAAGCAAAAGAAACTACAAAAGGCTTATGAAGCCAAACTGGGCGAGGCGATGCAGGCCCAGCGTAATGGCGATATCAGGGGTTACTCCGCCTTATCTGAGCAGGCAGATGCACTCTTGAAAGAGATAGAAACACTGAAACAATCAAACTGAGATTAATGCCGCATGATGGGCCAGTCGGCGGCATCAACAACATCCAGGTATTCTGATTTACTTGCACCCTGCCAGCGTTCTATAAAAATACCTTCCGGGTCGTATTCGGCAGTTTGTTTTTGCAGGTTAAAGTGACGTTTGCCTCTGGGGTCCGCACCTACCCCTGCGAGGTACTGCCAATTCCCCCAGTTGCTGGCCACATCATAGTCAATGAGCTGTTGTTCAAAGTAGGCGGCGCCATAACGCCAGTCTAGTTGTAACTCATTAACCAGGCAGCTGGCAGCAATCTGACGTCCTCGGTTGGACATGAATCCGGTTGTATTTAGTTGCTTCATGCAGGCATTTACCAGGGGGAAGGGCGTATTTCCTTCACACCAGGCACGAAAACGTTGTGGGTAAAAGCTGGTAAGGGGGTTACGGGTTTGTATTCCACGGTAGTGAAATAGCGCTCGTCCATGTTTCAGCGCATACAATTGAAAATACTCTCGCCACAGTAGCTCGAAATAGATCCAGTAGGTAGACTCATTTGCTCCGTGCTGACTTTCGTAAGAGCGCAATTGCTGGATAATACGCTTGGCCGACAGGCTTCCCTGGGCCAGCCAAGCAGAAAATTTAGTAGAGTGTTGCCAGCCGTCCAGTGCATTGCGATAGACCTTGTATTGACCTGGCCACTGACTATGAAAATATTCGTTCAGCTGTTGCTGTGCTGCAGCTTCACCGCCTTGAAATTCACTCGTTTTAGAAATCACTGTTGGCAAATTATTTGGCCAAGCTGCTTGTATGGCCGGGCAGGGCGGTAGTGCTGTGATCGGTGCAAGGGGTTGATCTATTTTTAGATGCGCAACCTGCTTTCTAAAGGCCGAGAAATTTTCTGGTAAATGCTCCAAATCAAAAGGAAGCTGATCCAGTTCAAACAGCCGATGGGTGTTAAACAAATTAAAGCTGACCGCCGGGAACTGCTGCTGCAGCGTTTTCCAATCTTGGCGCTCGTACCAACCAACCTGCTCAGATGCAACAACCTGGGTTACCTTATATTCTTGAATAAATTTGCTCAGAGCACTGACGGGTTGTTCAAATCGTAGAATCAACTGTTGTCCCAAAGATGCCAACTGTACTTGCAGATTCGACAGGCCCTGGTAAAGGAAGCGCCATCGATTATCGCTCATGCCATTCAAGCTATAACGGTTTGCTGCAAACTCATTCGGACTTAGAGCATAAACAATTATCAGTCGGTCGCAGTTTACTGCAGCATGGTGCAGGGCCAGGTTATCAACGAGACGAAGATCTTGAGTAAGCCAATATAGATGCGTTGCGAGCACAGATGGAATCCCTCAAAAAATGGGGGTAGTAAAAAAGGGGTACTGTTCCCTTTTTTAGCACTCGCCAACACGTTCAGCTTTGGTAGTTACTTTCATGTTCATGGCGCCCATAGGGCTGTCCATTTTACCTGTCATCTGGCCTTCCATACGCTCACCCATAAACGTCATTTGACCTTCCATCGTATAAGTCATGCCCTGTTCTGAGCAGGTCATGGCGTAGTGCATATTGTCGCGGGAAATATCCATACGGCTGATACTGCAACTTTGTGGTGCTTCCAATAAATCAGCACCCTGATCAATATCATCTTGGGTGATGCATTCCTGCTGAGTTTCTGTTTGTCCTGGGATCTGGATAGGCCCATCGATAGACATGGTGTTGGTATGAGACCAGAGACCAGGAGTCAGGTTGGGTGTTTCAGCTGACGCTGAGGCCGAAATAATACATAAACCTGCCAGCATGGCTGGCATTAATAGACGAAAGCGCATCTTACTATCTCCTTGTGTTCGGGGTGTTTGCTATACTCTGCCAACACTCTATTACCAGGCTCTATACTATGCAAGAAACCCAAGGTTCTTATTTTCACTCTCTCCTGGTTACAGCTATTTTTGGGATGATGTTACTCCTGTCTCCTGCATTGTTTGCCAATACAACCGCTGGCAGTACTGTGTTGGGTGTCTCGGAATTCCTGCGAAATTTGACCAGCGAAATGGAGCAGATCAAAGAAGAGATGGAGCGTGTTGATGATGAGGCCGTGAGTGTCTGGTTTGACAGTTCCTTAAAGGAAGAAGCTGAAGCCGCTTTGGAAACTGAGCCAGTTGTTACCGATGCGGCTCATGAACGTTGGCAACAGGTTGTTGAAAATGAGCGTCTGGCTGCTGAGCGCTTATCGGGTGCTCAGGTACGTCTAAAAGAGATACAAGCTTATGCAGATCGCGTGGATAGCATGGTCCAACGTCTGGAGTCCGCCAGACAAAGCCTGGAGAATCAGGATGCAGACGAGCATAGTTTGTCACAAATAGAAACTGATATTGCTTCCTTGCACAGCCGTCAGCAGCAGTTACAGTTGGAGCTAGATCAACAACGCAGTGCTTTACAACGTATTCAGGAACAGTCGATAAGTCAGACAGAAACATTGGAAGACTTAATGCAGCAAACACCGCCTGAACCAGTAGCGATACCTGTCGATGCCGAAAATCATCGTTTGAAGCTGGCCATTGAGGCCTTACAAGCATCGGCTGTTCGACGTCATGAAGCCCGGCTGATTTCCGCACGTCTGGATCAGGCTATTTTGCAGCCGCGTATACGTCTTTTGCGCTTGGAAATTCAGGCTGGTGAGCTCGAACTGGGGTTGATTGCCGATAATCTGCTGTGGTTGGAAGGTGAATTCAATAACCGCTCAACACAAGAGCTCAGACAACTCAATTCCGACTTGCTGCGCCTGGTCGAGCGGGAGCCAGAGCTGGCACAGCAATACCAGAATGAAGTGCAGAATATTCGCTCGCGTATTGATAGTGTTGCACAACACTATGAAGATCTGAAAACTCTGCAGCAACAACGAGATATGTATGATCAGATGCATAATGATCTGTCCCACTCACTCAGCGCGGTGGAAGAGCGCTTGGAAGTCAGTGGGCTGACCGAAGTGGTGGGCACCCAGTTTTTGGATGAAAGAAAACGCCTGGCTGATTATGGAAACCCACGTGTTACCTTACAGGTTCTTGAGCGCCAACTGGCACAATCTCGTTTGCGCAGCATCAGTTTGCGAGATGATCTGCGACGCCTGCAGCAACTTCCGGAACTTGCTGCTGTGGGCAACCGCGGGTTACAAGAGTTGGTACGCATCGGTTCTGAACTGTTAAATCTGCAGATTCAGTCGGAAGAGCAATTGACCGAGCAGTTACGCCAGAACGAATATCGGCTGCGCCAGAATGCCGAACTGATAGATTCGTTGAGCCAAATCCTGAGTGAAACTTTGCTCTGGTGGCCAAGTCATAGCCCTGTCAGTGTTTCCTGGCTGCAGCGTACTGGTGATGCTTTTGTTGCCCTCGTTGATCCTTCTGCCTGGCGAGGTGTTACACACAGTATTTGGCTGGCGACACTCGGGTCACCAATTATCAGTCTGTTCGTGCTGATGCTAGTAGGTGGCGTGTATCTGATCGGTCGCAAAACCGACTATCAGCTGAAACAAATTGCTGAGCAAACGACACATAAATACTCTGATAATATTGGCCTGACCTATAAAGCCATGGGCTGGAGTTTGGTCAGGGTATTGCCAGTTCCTTTACTGCTTTACGCTTTTGCACTGCAACTGACGCGGGAAGAGCTTACGCCAGGCACTGAAATTCTTTCCAGTGTGATGTCAACGGCCGCAGGTTGGTGGCTGGCAGGCCATCTGTTTGTAATATTCACCCGTGAATCAGGAGTTGGACCGACGCATTTTGAGTGGAATGCCAGATTGCTCTCACGTGTTCGGTTTAACCTGATCTGGTTTTTACCAGTACAGCTGATCCTGATTATTATGTTAGCGCTGGCTTATGGGCATCCGGATGAGCGTGTATACGATGTATTCGGACGATTGGGTTTGTTACTGGTGACGGCTCTGAATGGTTTGATTGCATGGCGCATACTGGCACCGGCACCTGACGATCAGGGTGTGTTTTTTCAGAGTTTCAAGCGGCGTATTCTGAGGCTGTTTTTCGTATTTTTATCCGTGGCAACCTTGGTGTTGACCCTGGCGGGATATCTGCTGACAGTGGGCGAGCTGTTACCACGCTTTGTCGATACCCTGGTGGTATCCAGCTTGGTGCTGTTGCTCTACTCTCTAGCGGTGCGTGCGATGATATTAAGTGAAACGCGTTTACGCATTCGCCGTATGAAAGAGCAGCGCGCGCGGGCTGCTCTGGAAAATATGTCGGGTGAAGTTGAAGGTGTGATTGAACTGCCAGAACCGCATTTGAGTATTGAAGACATAGGCCAGCAGACGCAGACTCTGTTAAAAACCTCTGTGTTTACCGGTTTGCTGATTGCACTGTTTATTGTCTGGGCTGATGTGCTGCCAGCCTTGAACTGGTTGGATAATGTCACACTTTGGTCACGCACTATTGCTGTAGGTGAAACTGAAGTTATTTCTCGTGTGAGTCTGCAGGACTTTCTGCTTGCCCTGTTGCTTGCTGGCTTCTTCATCATGGCAACACGTAATCTGCCAGGATTGATCGAGATACTTTTGTCACGTAGCCGTCTGGTGGATGAAGTACACAGCTATACCGTGACTACCCTGGTGCGATATGCCCTTGCCGTGATTGCCGTGGTTACAATTTTCTCTTTAATGGGATTGCGCTGGAGTGAATTGCAGTGGCTGGTGGCGGCGTTGACCCTGGGTTTGGGTTTTGGTCTGCAAGAGGTGGTTGCAAACTTTGTTTCCGGTCTGATTATGTTATTCGAACGTCCGGTCAGAATAGGGGATACTATAACCATTGGTGAATACAGTGGTACAGTCGCTCGAATTCGTACACGGGCGACTACCATTATTGACTGGGATAACCGCGAAATTGTGGTGCCCAACAAGAATTTCATCACTGAACGGCTGATCAACTGGACCCTGTCAGATAACATTACGCGTATCGTGATCCCCGTAGGTGTTAGCTACGACTCTGATCCTGAACAGGTGATGGAAATTCTGTATAGTATTGCCCGTGCTCATCCTTTGTCATTGAAAGATCCGGAACCAAATGTGTATTTCCTTAGTTTTGCTGACAGTGCACTGAGTTTTGAGCTGCGTGTTTATGTCAGCCAGATGAGTGATCGTTTAGTCACCACGAGTGAGCTACATATCCAGATATTGAAAGCCTTCCGCAAGGAACGTATTGAAATTTCTTTCCCGCAAATGGATCTGCATATACGTGATATGCCGGAGCGCATGCTGGCCAAACCCAATGGAGGATCAGATTAATGGAGGCAATTCACCCATTGGTTTGGGTGTCATCGGGATCGATTATATTCTTATCCGTCTTGTTGTTGTGGCTGAGCAGGCACAGTAAACAGGTGATGCAACAACATTTGCAGCAGCAACTGCTCCGTGAACAGGTTGAAAGACAGGCTGTTCAGGAGCAACTGGATAAAGCAGATCTCGAATTAGATGGACTGAAACTGGAGTTAATCCGCGTGCGTGAGCAGAATGCACGCTTAACCACACAGATGGAGGAGCGCCAACGCTTTCATGCTGAGCAATTGGCGCTGTTACAGAACAATCGTGAACAACTTAAACAGGAGTTTGAGTCACTGGCGAATGAAGTGTTGGAACGGAAAGGTGAAAGCTTCCGTAAACTCAGTCAGCAGGGCATACAACAACTGCTAAATCCCTTGCATCAGGACATGAAGGGGTTCCGCGAAAAAGTTGAGTCGATCCATACAGAAGACCTGAAACAACGTAGTGAACTAAAAACTGAATTGATTCATCTACAACAATTGAATCAGGCAATAACCGGGCAAGCTGAAAAATTGACCAACGCACTGCAGGGTCAGAAAAAGGTGCAGGGCAATTGGGGCGAGCTGATTCTGGAGAATGTGCTCGATAGTGCCGGATTGCGTGCAGGTAAAGATTACCGCCGTGAAGTGAGTTTTAACACCGAAGATGGACGCCGCCGGCCCGATGTGGTGATCTATCTGCCTGAAGACAAACACCTGGTTATTGACGCCAAAACATCCCTGGCGGCTTATACCCGCTATGTGAATGCAGAAGCAGATGCTGAGCGTCAGTTGGCTTTAAGTGAACATGCCGCTGCTGTCAGTGCGCGTATCCAGGAACTGTCAGATAAGCGTTATTACCAATTACCTGGCTTGAATACACCCGAGATTGTAGTGATGTTTATTCCGGTGGAGTCTGCTTACGTCGAGGCGTTGCGTTTTGACCAGAGTCTGTACCAGCGTGCAATAGAAAATAATGTACTGGTGGCAACACCGACAACTTTACTGACCAGCCTGAATATCGTGCGACAACTCTGGCGCTTTGAAGACCAGAGTCGACATACCGCCGAATTGGCTCGCCGAGCTGAGCGTTTCTATAACAAGCTGCGTATTTTTCTGGATAGTATGCAGGGGATAGGCGTGCAGCTGGATAAGGCTAAAGAAACCTATGATAAGGCCTTCTCGCAGCTCTATTCTGGCCGTGGAAACCTGATACGCCAGGCTGCTGAGTTTAAAGAACTAGGGGTGTCGGTGCAGCAGGAGCTGGATGCCGAGTTGGTGGATAAAGCGCGTTTGGAATTGGGATGTGAAAAGGAAGAGGGATAATCCTGTAGGAGCCGGCTCTGCGGGCGATTATTCGCTCGGAGACCGAGCTCCTACAGGTGGGATTATCCAATAAGGGTGGAATTATCCAATATTGTAGGAGCCCGCTCTGCGGGCGAAAGGGTAGTCGTTTGTAGGAA
>NZ_JRLB01000093.1 GCF_000764495.1 Nitrincola sp. A-D6 | reverse complement strand
TTGCAAAAATTTCATCCCTTTCTGCGCCCTGCTGTCACCGGCCTGGATTTTTTTGCCCCCTTGTGTGCGCGCGGCGGTAGCCGGTATGCTGCGTCAGCAACTGACCTTTGGCTGCGTGTGCAGGACGCGCTGTATTTTTGCGGCGCTGTCCTGGGTAAACATCAACAGCCTCCGCTTCAGGTATCAACTGCTGCTCACCTGAACCGATCAAATCTGTGCGCCCCATCGACTTAAGCGCTTCACGCAGCAACGGCCAGTTTTCCGGATCATGCCAGCGTAAAAATGCTTTATGCAGACGGCGCTGTCGTTCACCTTTGACACTATCCACCTTCTCCGCGCTTTTCTTATACGAAAGACGCCGCAAGGGATTACGTCCGGTATGGTACATCGCTGTCGCGGTGGCCATAGGAGAAGGATAGAAGGCCTGTACCTGGTCGCTTTAAAGCCGTTGGCTTTCAGCCAAAGTGCCAGGTTAAGCATATCCGTATCGGTGGTGCCTGGATGTGCGGCAATAAAATAGGGAATCAAATACTGATCTTTGCCCGCTTCCTTGGAAAAGCGCTCAAACATCTTCTTGAAGGTATCGTAGGTGCCGATTCCCGGCTTCATCATTTTATCCAGCGGACCCTGCTCAGTATGCTCCGGGGCTATTTTCAGATAACCGCCGACATGATGGGTCACCAGTTCACGTACATACTCCGGATCTTCAACCGCCAGGTCATAACGCAAGCCTGAGGCAATGAGTATTTTTTTCACCCCTTTGAGCTTGCGCGCATCCCGGTATAACTGGGTCAGCGCTGAATGGTCGGTATTCAAGTTCGGACATATGCCCGGATAGACACAGGAAGGTTTGCGGCAAGCCGCTTCAATTTCGGTAGTTTTACAGGCGATCCGGTACATATTGGCGGTCGGACCACCCAGATCCGAGATTACTCCGGTAAATCCCGGCACCTTGTCACGGATCTGTTCAATCTCTTTAATAATCGAGGTTTGTGAGCGGTTCTGAATAATCCGTCCTTCATGCTCGGTAATGGAGCAAAAAGTACAGCCGCCAAAACAGCCGCGCATAATATTGACGGAGAAGCGGATCATTTTATAAGCCGGGATCTCGGCTTTACCGTAGCTCGGATGTGGAATTCGGGCATAGGGCAGATCAAAGACATAATCCATCTCGTCGGTGGTCAAGGGGATAGGCGGCGGGTTCAGCCAGACCTCCTGATCACCATGTAACTGTACCAACGCCCGTGCATTGCCTGGGTTGGTTTCCAGATGCAATACCCGACTGGCATGCGCATAGAGCACAGGGTCCTTACTGACTTTTTCAAACGACGGAATGCGTATAACGGTTTTGCTACGATCCAGACGCACGCGGGATTCAATATGCAATACCTGCACTTCATCGTCTGCATCCATCTCAGCGTCTTCACCGCTGCTGCGCTGCTCAATTTCACACTCGGGCAGATCACGGGTATTAACGTAGGGATTGATTATCTTGTCGATTTTGCCCGGACGGTCAATACGGGTTGAATCGATTTCCATCCAGTGTTCCGGTGTATCCTTACGCACAAAGGCGGTACCACGGATATCACGCAGGCTATCGATGGGGTCGCCAGCCGCCAGGCGATGTGCCACCTCGACCACGGCGCGTTCCGCATTACCGTACAACAGCAGATCCGCACGTGAATCCAGTAAAATAGAACGGCGGACTTTATCCTGCCAATAATCATAATGTGCAATACGACGCAATGAGGCTTCGATCCCACCCAGTACCAGCGGCACATCCTTATAAGCTTCACGACAGCGCTGGCTATAGACAATACTGGCACGATCCGGTCGCTTACCCGCGACATTTCCCGGCGTATAGGCATCATCAGAGCGGATTTTGCGATCAGCGGTATAGCGGTTGATCATCGAGTCCATATTGCCAGCGGCAATACCAAAAAACAGACCAGGCTTGCCCAGCGCCTTAAAAGGTTCCGCTGAGTGCCAATCCGGCTGGGCAATAATGCCAACACGAAATCCCTGCGCTTCTAACAGGCGTCCGATAATGGCCATACCAAATGACGGATGATCCACATAGGCATCACCCGTTACCAGAATAATGTCACAGGCATCCCATCCCAGCTGTTGCATTTCCTGGCGGCTCATGGGCAAAAACGGGGCCGCTTTGGATTGGCTCTGTCGAAATGCAGGGCGTGTGTGAATCGGGGTGAATACCTGGGTCATGTAAAACTCAATTAGGTGTTATTAGCTATCGCACAAACCCAGATCAAGCTCAGGTTCTACATAGGGTATAAAACTGGCGCGCGGGTCTTCTTCCTGCTCGGTTTCTGTTGTAACTGGTGCTTCAGGTAACGAAGACTGATCCGCTTCATCAGCGATGGCTGAGTGCGTGATGGCCAACAAAAAAACAGCCAGACATATTAACAGATAATGGCGCATATTTCCTCCTATGGCGTGTCAAACAGGTGCTTCGCTGGGTGGCGGCATTACGTTAGTGTGGCACACCAGGTTGTGCCTCGCCAGAGTGGTGGTATCGCTTTGGTGTGACATGCTAGGTTGTGCCTCGCGGGGTTGTGCCTCACTGGGGTGGTATCACTTTGGTGTAACACGCTAGATTGTGCCTCGCTGGGGTGGTGGTATCACTTTGGTGTGACACAATGGGATGGACTCCTCCTCACCTAACCGGCATCTATGTGCCAAAATGGTGAGTAGACCACAAACCATCTAACGATGAGGAGAAGCCCAGATGACTATTATCCGTGTTGGTGTTGATATTGCAAAGTCTGTTTTTCATGTTCATGGTGCTGACCGTCAGGGTAAAACCTGCTGGCAAGGAAAATACTCACGCAATAAGTGGCTGGATGCAATTAGC
>NZ_JRLB01000092.1 GCF_000764495.1 Nitrincola sp. A-D6 | reverse complement strand
GCGAGGTTGTCAGAGCTTCCAGTGAACCACGAACATCCGCTTTCAATACGATATTCAGGGATTTCACTTCACCCGCCTGCATATTCTCAAACAGGTTTTCCAGTTTGGCTTTTTGCTGACGCGCCAGTTTGATTTCACGGAATTTACCCTGACGGAACATAGCGACTTCACGGGCCTTCTTCTCAGAAGACACTACGGTGAATTCATCACCAGCACCCGGCGTACCGTCAAGACCCAGGATCTCTACCGGTATGGCAGGACCCGCAGACTCTACCGGACGTCCGGCTTCATCCAGCATAGCGCGGACTTTACCGTAGTGCAGACCGGCCAGGACAATATCACCTTTGCGCAACGTACCATTCTGTACCAACAAGGTAGACACAGAACCACGTCCCTTATCCAGACGCGATTCCACCACGACCCCAGACGCAGGCATATCAGCAACGGCTTTCAGCTCAAGTACTTCAGCCTGCAGCAATACGGCATCCAGTAGGGCATCGATTCCTTCACCGGTTTTCGCCGACACATGCACGAACTGCACTTCACCGCCCCATTCTTCAGAGATGACATCACGCTGTGCTAACTCATTACGCACACGTTCCGGATCTGCATCAGGCTTATCAATTTTATTGACGGCAACAACCAAAGGCACACCTGCCGCTTTGGAATGCTGAATAGCCTCTTCCGTCTGTGGCATCACGCCATCATCAGCAGCGACCACCAAAATAACGATATCGGTCAGTTTGGCACCACGTGCACGCATAGCAGTAAAGGCGGCGTGCCCTGGTGTATCCAGGAAAGTCACCATGCCGTTTTCTGTTTCTACGTGGTAAGCACCGATATGCTGGGTAATACCACCCGATTCACCCGCTGCTACCTTGGCTTCGCGGATATAGTCCAGCAGCGAGGTTTTACCATGGTCGACATGGCCCATTACTGTGACAACCGGTGCACGGGAAGTACCCTCACCTTTCTGCTGCTGCAAGCCTTCTAACAAGGCATCTTCAATGGCATTTTCCTGCAATGGAACCGCTTTATGGCCCATTTCTTCAACCACTAAAACCGCTGTATCCTGATCCAGCACCTGATTGATAGTTGCCATAGCACCCATCTTGAACATCACTTTGATGACCTCAGCCGCCTTGATCGACATTTTCTTGGCCAGATCAGCAACAGTGATACTTTCAGGCACGCTGACTTCATGCACTACGGGTGCAGTCGGTTTTTCAAATCCATGCTGATTAGAACTGGCACGCCCACGTCCCATTGCACGCTTTGGACTCTTGCCCGGACGCCGTGTACCACGCGGACCCTCTTCATTCATACCCGGACCTTCCGGGTAGCCGCTGGCTTCCCTCGGCGAGGGGAGTCATCTTCGTCACGACGACCGCCACCTTTAGGACGATTTTCCTTGGTCTTGGTACGCGCGGGTCCTTTTTTCTCTTCAACAGGCTCAGTCACTACCGCAACATCCGGTACTGGCGCTGTAGCCACTTTCTGAGCCACAGGTTCAGGTGCAGCTTTGTCAGCAACGCTGGCATCCGCAACGTCTCCAGCTTTCACTTCGGCAGTTGGCACTGCCACGTCATCTGGAGTAGCTGTTGCCACTGCAGTTTCAGGAATATCTGGCTGTGCTGGCGTATCGCTGACAGCAGCTTCCATTTCTGCAGCATTACCAGCTTCATCTAAACCTTCACGCTTCACATAAGTACGTTTTTTACGTACCTCAACATTGACTGTTTTACGCTTACCTGCAGCACCGGCAACTTTAAGCTGCGATGTAGTTTTGCGCTTTAACGTAATACGACTTGGTTCAGCCACTGCACTTTCATCACCATGAGATTTTTTCAGGTGAGTAAGTAGTGACTGACGTTCTGTTTCAGAAACCATCGAGGTTTCTGACTTACCTTTGATACCGGCATCCTGCATCTGATTGAGCAAACGCTCAACGGATACACCAACCACATCGGCAAGTTGTTTAACGGTTACTTCTGCCATAAATGGGTTCCTCTTCTCCGCTGACTGTTACTGACTTTCTGAAAACCAGGGAGCGCGCGCGGTCATAATCAGCGCAGCAGCCCGTTCTTCGTCCAGCCCCTCAATTTCGGTTAACTCATCGACGGACTGCTCAGCAAGATCCTCCATGGTAATAACACCTATCGCCGCCAGCTGGTATGCCAGCGCGCGATCCATGCCTTCCATTGTCAGAAGATCTTCTGCAGGTTCCGTAGATCCTAATTGTTCTTCATTTGCGATCGCCAGATTCAGCAATGCATCTTTGGCTCTCATACGTAATGACTCAACGATATCTTCGTCAAAACCATCAATTTCAAGCATTTCATCAACCGGCACGTAGGCTACTTCTTCCAAAGAAGTGAAACCCTCATCAACCAGTATCTGTGCCAGCTCATCATCAACATCCAGATGCACCATAAACAGATCCAGAACTCGACCCACTTCAGACTGGTGTTTTTCCTGCGCTTCGGCTTCACTCATCACATTAAGCTTCCAGCCAGTCATTTCACTGGCCAGACGCACATTCTGACCATTCCGGCCGATTGCCATTGCCAGTGCTTCTTCAGCCACAGCGACATCCATAGAGTGGCTGTCTTCATCAATCACGATTGACGCAACTTCTGCCGGAGCCATAGCATTGATAACCAGCTGTGCAGGGTTATCATCCACAGCACAATATCTACACGCTCGCCACCCAGCTCATTGGTAACCGCCTGAACACGCGATCCACGCATACCGACGCAGGCACCCACAGGGTCGATCCGACCATCGTTGGTTTTGACCGCGATTTTGGCACGCGACCCAGGATCACGTGCCGCTGCTCTGATTTCAATCACCTCTTCAGCGATTTCAGGCACTTCAAGACTGAACAACTCAACCAGCATTGCCGGAGCTGTTCTGCTCAGGATCAACTGCGGGCCACGACCTTCTGCACGGACTTCTTCAAGCACAGCACGCACTCGATCGCCCATACGGAAGCTTTCACGTGGTAGCAGATGTTCACGGGGCAACAAGGCTTCAGCGTTATTACCCAGATCAATAATGACATTGTCACGTGTCACTTTCTTGACGGTGCCAGCAATCAACTCACCCTGGCGATCACGGTATTGATCAACCACTTTAGCCCGCTCAGCTTCGCGTACTTTCTGTACGATAACCTGCTTGGCGGTCTGTGCCGCTATACGTCCGAACACCACCGACTCAACCTGTTCTTCGTACACGTCACCAGGTTGCAGTGACGGGTCAAGCTCTTGCGCTTCCTGAAGCGTCAGTTCCGTACCCAGGGTTGGAACACCTTCATTATCCATCACCTGCCAGCGACGAAACGTATCGTAGTCACCGGTAGCGCGATCTATCTGCACATGGATATCGGCTTCTTCGTCGTAACGTTTTTTGGTTGCAGTCGCCAGCGCCACTTCAATCGCTTCAAATATAACCGCTTTCGGCACATCCTTTTCATTGGATACTGCCTCAGCAACCAGTAAAATCTCTTTATTCATTACTCAGCCTCACCTGAACCTTCAAACGCTTAAAATTGCGGAACCAGCCGCGCCCGATCTATAAAATCAAGGGGCAACAGGTATTCATGATCGTCTACCACGAGCAAAATCTCATCTCCTTCAACGCCATTCAGCACACCTTTGAAACGCCGACGTCCTTCAAAAGGAACACGCAGCCGGACTTCCAATTGGTGGCCCAAATAGGCCTGATATTGCTCCAATGTATACAAGGGGCGGTCCATTCCTGGCGAGGAGACTTCCAGCAAATATTGCTCTGTAATCGGGTCCTCTACATCCAGAATACCGCTAACCTGATGACTGACACGGGCGCAGTCATCTACTGTGACGCCTTCAGGGCCATCAATATAAATTCTCAGAGTGCTCTGTTTTCCTGCTGACCGAAATTCAACCCCCCAGAGATCAAATCCCAGCGCACTGATTGCAGGTCTAATCAAAATTTCCAGCTGTTTAATCTTAGCTGACACGCTATTTACCTCTTTCTGACACCGCAACAGGGGTGCCACATTTACTATCGGTAACAGAGCACTTTTGTTAATGCCTTGTTACGAGTTACCCCACGCAAAACAAAAAATGGGTCTCTACCGGACCCATTTCTGAAAGACATAGTGCCATGATTCACCTACGAAAAAGCCCCTATAGAGGGGCTTTTTCCTAATCCAGAGTGGGCTGTGTATCAACAACACGGCTGCTCATGGTTTGAAACCTGATTATACATACTACATTTATAGCAATAGTTATAATCAGCCTACGAAGCAGTACAAGCACTATGCACATCAGAAATGAGTGCCATCTCCGTAAAAAACTGCCTTATTATAGCAACTGACAGGGTTTGTCACAATATATAGATCCAATCACAATCAAGTTGATGCTAGTTTTGAAAATACTTTGTAGTTGTTACGGCCATCGGCCTTAGCTGCATACAAGGCTTTATCTGCCTGACTCAACATATCTTCCAGGGAGCGTGTGGCTTGGTTTAACTGACTAATACCAATGCTCGCAGTCAGCGTATGGCTGGTTAATGGCACAATCACTTTTTCAATCGCTTCTCGCAAACGCTCGGCAACTACAGCCGACTGTTCAGCATCAGCATCATCAAGCAGAAGCACAAACTCCTCTCCCCCCAACCGGGCATGCAGATCTGTCTGGCGGCAGGCATGGCGACAGCATTCAGCCACCGCCATCAGAACCTGATCCCCGGATTTATGCCCCCAAGTGTCGTTCACTAATTTAAAATAGTCGAGATCGACCATCAACAACGCCAGATCACGATTATGCCTACGGGCACGCTCAAACAATGCATTACCATAGTTAAAAAAGGCCCGTCGGTTCATCACCCGAGTCAACGGATCGTGTGATGCATCAAAGCGCGCCTGTTCACGCTCCTCTAGTGAGGCACCCAAAATCAACGCCATAATAACAGTCACAACAAAGAGTAACTGAAAATCTACTACGGGATAGTTATCCAGATCCAATAATAAATAAACTGACACCGCCGAAAGATTAACAATTAATGACGTAAGCAAAGCAAAGCGCATACCATAGACAGTGGCCGCCCAGGCTACCGGAAGCAGTATCAGATAACCAACACGCCCTACCATACCTTCAACACCCGTTACCATGAAATAGACAGCAACCGTTAGCGCTATCAACAATAACAACATCAATGGCCAAACCACACGCCTTTCAAACACATCACCCCGATACACATGATGGCCCTCATATACATCGATAAATAAAGTAGCGGCCACCATAAACATTAACACCCCACCTAAATCGCCAATCCAGTAGCTTAAAAACAACGTCAATAGCTCTTCTGAGGGGACCGATGCAAGATACTTCAGTACAAAAATGGCAACTGCAGCAGAAACCAGGGTAGTTAAAACCACGATCAGAATCAGCGCGCTAACATCTCGCAGAGTCTTGACAGGAAGAGAAAATAACGACAAATGACGCGCCAACACAGCCGCACCTGAATAAATCAACAGCTGACGTAGCGCCATGCGAAGTTTTCAACTTGCCAGAAATGAAACAGACCAAAAGGGAAACTACCCAGCATGATAGCCAATGCGGCCACGGGTATATAACGCGGACCAAAATGAAATACAAACAGAAGAACAACACCCGCTGCAGGATAAAACGCACTTACAAAGGGTGCTATTTCAAACAGACTAGCAAAATGCCACATTAGATAATAG
This sequence comes from Nitrincola sp. A-D6, assembly GCF_000764495.1. GTDB lineage: Bacteria > Pseudomonadota > Gammaproteobacteria > Pseudomonadales > Balneatricaceae > Nitrincola. The sequence continues at coordinate 17,884 of NZ_JRLB01000092.1, read as the reverse complement.
AGCAGCACCAGAACCAACGAGCGCGAAAAAAATTCCATTTATTACCTGCTGACCGCCTGAATCAAGGGCTAAATTCCCTGAAAAATCTTATGGAAATTCAGAGAAGCATATGATTCAGTATCCAGCATTTATTGTTTTCTGTATAGAATGAAACGCTGCCAAAGCACACTTACACGCATAAGCGTTGAAAAAATAAGCAAAAAATTTTAAAAAAATACCCTGGCTACTGGCGACAAAGTCACCAGTAGCAGGGTCGATACTGATCAAGCCGGAGAAATACCCCGGATTCTCTCGGAACGCCGACGCAACAACTCAACCGCTGTCAGCATGGCTATCGACAGGAGTACCAGGATGGTAGCGACAGCCAGAATGGTTGGACTGATAGATTCTCGGATACCCGACCACATCTGTATCGGCATGGTGGACTGTTGAGGTCCAGAGATAAACAACACCACGACCACTTCATCAAACGAGGTTGCAAAAGCAAACAACGCCCCGGAAATCACCCCCGGCAACACCAAAGGTAAAATCACTTTAAAAAAGGTCGTCGTTGGATTAGCACCCATCGAAGCGGCGGCCCGGACCAGACTTTGATCAAAGCCTGTCAGGGTTGCTGTGACGGTAATCACCACAAAAGGAATGCCCAGTGCCGTATGTGCCAAAATCACCCCGAGGTAGGTTTGCGCTAATCCTACATCCGAGAAAAAGAAGAACATACCCGCACCGGAAATGATCACCGGTACGATCATCGGTGAAATTAACACCGCCATCACTACCGATCGATAGGGCATAAAGCGGCTGGATAAGCCAGTGCCGCAATCGTACCCAATATCGTTGCCAGAATAGTCGATGCTATGGCAATCAAAATACTGTTTTTGATCGAGTGTAACCAGGCCTCTGAGGTAAAAAAGTCCTGATACCAGCGTAATGAATACCCCTCTGGATCCAATGTGAGCATCTTCTGGGTAAACGAGAAGTAGGGCTCCGCATTGAAACTCAGCGGAATTATCACAAACAGTGGACCAATCAAAAAACAGAATATCAAACCACAGATAATTCTGAAGATGTAATACCAGGCCTTTTCAAAAGGCGTTGCATAAGCAGGTACAGCCATAAGTTTTGCTCCTCCTTATCCCAGCTTCAGATTATCTGAACCGACCAAACGGTTGTAGATCAGATACAGGGCAATAACCAGCCCCAACAACAAGGATGCAATCGCTGCCGCCAGACCCCAGTTAAGTGAAACCTGCATATGATAAGCGATAAAGTTAGTGATAAAGCGACCCGATTCACCACCCACCAGTGCGGGGGTAATGTAGTAACCTATCGCTAAAATAAACACCAGAATGGCGCCTGCACCTATCCCCGGTAACGTCTGTGGAAAATACACCCGCCGGAACGCCGTATACCCGGTAGCACCCATTGACCGCGCTGCACGCATGTATGTGGGTGAGATACTTTTCATCACTGAATAGAGTGGCAAAATCATGAATGGCAGCAGAATATGCGTCATGGCCACGATCGTACCTATCTCGTTATAGATCATTTGCAAACGCGATTGATCATCAATAAACCCCAAGGCGACCAGCATATTATTCAATATACCCTGGCTCTGCAGTATCGCTATCCAGGTAGTCGTTCGCACCAGCAACGACGTCCAGAAGGGCAAAAGCACCAGCATCATCAGTAAACTGGATGTGCGCATAGGCAAACTTGCTAATAGAAAAGCAACCGGATAACCGAGTAAAAAACATAAGAAGGTGATCAGCATGCTCATCCATAGCGTTTTGATCATCAAGTCGACATAGACGCGCCGATTTTCTGGCTGACGCACAATACTGCCATCAGCGTCATAACGCATATCCATCGCAGCCAAATAATAGCTCAGGGTATAACCGCTGGATTCACGCTTAATTACGCGCCAGACATTGGTATCTTCCCAATTCCGGTGCGCCTCAATCAGCGTTTCCTTCCAGGATTCAGGACTCTCAACCCTGGCAATACGCCTGGCGGTACCGGTAATGGTAGAACGCATGCCGGAATATTCATAGTTCAACCGACTGGCAACCCGACCCAGATTACGGTTGATTTGACCCTCTTTAAGGTCATGCGCCAGTGCCGCATATACGGACTCATCCGGCAAGCCTTCACCGTCCCAACCCTGCAAAGCAGATGACGTAGTCGGCATAATAGTGACGACTTCATTACTTTCAACACTGCGTGTCAACATGCTGAAAATAGGGAAAATAAATGCAACCAACAAAAATAGCATCAGCGGCGCAACCAATAGAATTGCGCGCAACTTGTTCTTGAACAACGCCCGCCTGAGGCTCGTTTTAAGCGGACGACCATCGGCAGCGACCAGCGGTGCCGAAGCACCGCCGTCACTGTTTACAGATGGATTACTGTGCGAGCCAGGCATCGAAGCGCTCATTCAACTCATCCTGATAGTCAGCCCAAAACTCATCATTTTTCGGCAAAGCCGTAGCGAAGTTGGGTTCATAAGTAGGCATATGAGGTGTCATATCGATACCCGTCGGAATATGCTCACCGACTAAAGCTGCACCACTTTTACGCGCTGGACCATAGGAGATATAACTGGCCTGAGCTGCATTCTGCTCTGACTCAGTAGAGAAACGCAGGAAGTCTTTGGCAGCATCCATCTTCCCTCTTGGCACTACCCAACCATCCAGCTCAAACACCTGGGCATCCCAGATAATTTCGAAAGGCTGGTCTTCATTAACCTGTGCAGAGAAGATACGACCATTGTAGGCCGAAGCGAATGCAACCTCCTGATCAGCCAACAACTGTGGCGGCTGAGCCCCTTCAGACCACCAGATCACTTCACTCTTGATGGTATCCAGCTTGGCCAAAGCACGCTCGACACCCTCATCAGTTGTCAGCATGTCATAAACCTCATCATGCGGCACACCATCAGCAATCAATGCCCATTCCAGGTTATTGATCGGACGACGTTGCAGTGAGCGCTTACCGGGGAAGTTTTCCAGATCAAACACATCTTCGATAGTTGAAGGCTTGTTATCTTCCGGGAACATTTCAGTGTTGAATGCAACGATATTGGAGTAAACGATAGTGGCTACAAAACACTCATCCAGCGCACCTGGAATAAAGTCTTCACTTGGTGGTGTACCATCTGGTGCAGGCGCCAGCAGCTCATCATGATCCAATATTTCAATCAGACCTTCAGCACAGGCTATTTTGGCATCAGCAGGCAGCATATCTACCAGATCCCAGGTGACATTCCCAGCTTCCACCTGCGCGCGAAGACCCGCCAGGCCGGTTGCCGAACGGTCGATATTAACGATGCGCTGACCAGTTTTTTCTGTCCAGGGTTTAGAGTACGCCTCCTCCTGGCTCATGGTATAAGCGCCACCCCAGGATACGACATTAAGATCCTCTTGAGCCTGGGCAGTCGAAATAACAGCGGCTGTAGATAGCATCACAGCGGCTGTCAGAGCGGATTTACGAAAAATTCTAGTCATTTGTAACTCCAGCATTCTAATTAAATAGTGGCAATAAGCCTGTTTTTATTATTTACGCATCAAGTGCGCGACAATCACTGACGGTCCATCCAACGGTGATCTTATCTCCAGCCGTATAGCGATGGACAGCAGATGAATTGGGTGTTTTCACGATAAATTCATTGTTACCTGCCACTTCGAACCGGGTTCTGAGATGATCACCCATATAGATGACTTCCCTGACTTTGGCATCGAGAATGTTAGGTACTGAACCAGGTTCAGGGTTTATGCAGACGCGCTCCGGACGCAGTGAGAGGGTACTTTTCTTACCCTTGCCAGACACATTGACAGGTAATGAATGCACAACCTCTCCAGTAGGCAAACGGATATCGGCCTGCGTATCCGTCAACTCGATCACCTCACCAACAAAGGCGTTGTTTTCACCTATAAAGCCAGCGACAAATGCATTTTCAGGACTTTCATACAAGGCTTCTGGCGTAGCCAGTTGCTGTACTATGCCATCATCAAACACAGCAATACGATCAGACATGGTCAATGCTTCGGTTTGATCATGCGTCACATAGATCATACTGATCCCCAAATCCTCATGCAGGTATTTAATTTCAAACTGCATCTCTTCGCGCAAGCTTTTATCCAGTGCACCCAGTGGTTCATCCATGAGCACCAACGCCGGTTCGAACACCAGTGAACGTGCCACAGCAACGCGCTGCTGCTGACCACCGGAAAGCTGAGCAGGACGTCGGTCACCAAAACTATCCAGCTTAACCATGGACAGTGCGCGCTTAACTTTTTCTTCAACAGTTGATTTGGGAATATTGCGAACTTGTAATGGAAAGGCGAGATTTTCAGCGACCGTCATATGCGGAAATAGCGCATAGTTCTGAAACACCATACCAATACCGCGTTTGTGCGGTGGCAAGCGTGTAATGGGCGTGCCATCAAGCAGAATCTGCCCATGGGTAGGAACCTCAAAACCCGCCATCATCATCAAGCAGGTGGTTTTACCAGACCCTGACGGGCCCAACAGCGTGATAAATTCACCCTGATCCATATCGAGGTTGAAATTTTTGACTACCAGCGTTTCACCATCGTAAGTCTTTTGCACACTGTCAAAGACTACGAAAGATTTTTTCTTCTCTACATCAGCGCCATTCGGCTTTTCCATCGGAAATAATCCTCCCGTCAATCAGGCGGGGCAGATGACCTATTTCGGGATAACTGCCACCCAGCAAGGCCTGTAATTATTTTTCTTGGACTTAGGTATAACCGATTCACAAAAGGATGTAAAACCCCTCAGGCTATTTTTTTTTGCTAAAAATAGCTCCAATTCCTAGGGTTACACTGGGTTAGCTCCCGTAATTACTGGTAATAGGGATAAAAAAAAGAAATTTCTCAGACGTGTAATACAAAGATCAAATTTTTTCCCCTGGCTGTTATGACAGTGATTATTGAATATAAAACCAGCCTACTAAGTGCTCACTCCAGAGGCTTGCTAAATGCCATCAGAAGGTTGTTTCTGCAGAATAACCAAGGCAATACCACCGAGAACAGCCACAGAAGCCAATAATAAACGTAAGGTTATTGGCTCATTTAGAAGAACGATACCACCCATAGCTGCAATAACAGGAACACTAAGCTGAACTGTAGCTGCATTTGCAGCCTTAAGCGCTGGCAGAACCGCGTACCAAATAGCGTAACCCATCCCGGAAGCGATTGCCCCGGAGCAAACTGCATACCAGAATCCAGCCATATCGAGCGACGAACCGTTCAACAGAATCAGACTCATGACTAGTGTAACCGGAACAGACCGCAGAAAATTACCTGCTGTTACCTTGATTGGATCACCTACCCCTCTTCCGCGCAGGGAATAGACACCCCACGCAGCTCCAGCAACCAGCATCAATACAGAGGCATACAGTGGAGGTGCAGAAAGGCCCGGCAGCAGCAAAACAATCAACCCCCCAAAAGCCAGGAGAAGACCAATGAATTGCAGCTTAAACAATCGTTCTCCAGACCAAATACCATACCCTATCATTGTCACCTGGACGGCACCAAAGAGCAGCAGCGCACCAGTTCCGGCAGACAGGCCCACATAGGCAAAGGAAAAGCCTGCCGCATACACAAATAAGGCTATTGCCGATAGCCAGCTACCTGCACCGGCAGGAGCAGCATGCCGCATACGTACGATTAACCAAAGCACCAGGGCACCAGAAACTAAACGAATACCCGTAAAGCTGGCTGCATCGATACTGGTATGAGTGAGAGCAGCCCGACAAAGGAGTGAATTGCCTGCAAAAGCCATCATAGCAAGTGTCGTAAGTGCAAGGATGCGTACAGATGACATAAAACATTCCCGTGGGTAGTAGTGTACGGAAGAGTTAACACTACCACCTTCTGGCAGCTTTTATTAACAGTTTTGAATTAGCATTTTCGTTGGAAAAACGCAGAAGAATAGAAACCGCACTACGAAAAAAGGCAGACCGGTGATTACCGAATCTGCCTTTAAATATGGTAGCGGGGACAGGATTTGAACCTATGACCTTCGGGTTATGAGCCCGACGAGCTACCAGACTGCTCCACCCCGCATCAAACTTTTAATCATGGTGCCGACGGCCGGACTCGAACCGGCACGAGCATTGCTCACCACCCCCTCAAGATGGCGTGTCTACCAATTTCACCACGTCGGCTAAAACGTTTTCCCCAGACAGACCGAGTTTAATCGGCTGATGGAATATCACTTGAAGAAGCTGCACCCGATGAGCCAGGCACCTCAAGGACAGGAAGTTCTTCAGCACGCTCTGCAGCCGATTCGATAACCTGCAGAGACGGAATACCAGCATCACCCACATTCGAGGCACGCTCTTTGGCAAAGTAAGCCAGCGCAAAGCTGGTTGCGAACAGTATAGCTGCAACCAGCGCGGTAGCTTTAACCATAAAACCGGTGTTGCCCGTGCTACCAAAAACAGTTTGCGAGGCACCAGCACCAAATGAAGCCCCCGCCTCTGCGCCTTTGCCTTGCTGCAGTAATACCAAGGCGATAATAGCCGCTGCCAGCAATACGTGAACGATCAGAACCAGTGTTTCCATTATATCAACCATTTATTGTGCTAAGTGCCGCTGCGCGACAGATAGCAGTAAATTCATCAGACTTTAGCGACGCACCGCCAATCAGGCCGCCGTCAATATCAACCTGTTCAAACAAAAGAGCAGCATTGGTAGAGTTAACGCTACCACCGTACAATAGCCTGATACTTTGCGATAGATCTTCATCAAACGCCGATGACAGATACTCGCGTATAAAAGCATGTACTTCCTGAGCTTGCTCAGACGTTGCTGTTTTTCCCGTACCTATTGCCCATACAGGCTCATAGGCAATCACCAGCTTTTCAGCTTCAGCGCGCTGCAAGGAACTCAAGGCACCCTTCAACTGCGCACTGATCATATCGGTAACCTGGCCACTTTCCCGCTGCTCAAGACTTTCACCTACGCAAACAATCGGTGTGAGACCAGACAATAACGCGCTGGCAATTTTAGCTGCCACCTGCTCGTCTGTTTCACTCTGTTCATGGCGACGCTCAGAGTGGCCGATTAATACGTAGCGCACACCCAAATCGTTCAGCATGGCTGCAGAGCTATCACCCGTATGCGCGCCATCGGCAGCAAACCTGGACACATCCTGCGAACCCAGGGCTACAGCACTACCTTGCAGTAGCGTTTTAATCTGCGCCAAGTATACTTGCGGCGGACAAATCACTACATCAATATCAGCCTCAGGAAGTCCGGATAACTGAGTTAAAAGCGCATCGACCAGAACCCTGTTCTGTTCAATTCGACCATGCATTTTCCAGTTTCCTGCTACCAGTGCTTTACGCATTGATATCACTCCTGATAAAAGAGGCGCAAATCTTAACTGAGTTGGATTCAGGATACAAGACTAGATAACGCTTTTTCCACTGCCTCGGCAAGCGAGCCACACAGCGCTTTTACCTGATCTGCATCTTCACCCTCAACCATAACTCTAACCAACGGCTCCGTTCCGGATGGGCGCAGTAAAACACGCCCTGACTCACCTAATTCAGCCTCTGCCTGCATAACGGCCGACTGAACAGCAGTCACACCCAGCGGATCGATCCCCTTAGGTACTTCGACATTAATCATAGCCTGCGGCAGTTTTACCACACCCTCTTTCAACTCGGCCAGTGATAGCCCCGCATCAGCCATGGCTTTAAGAACCTGCAAAGCCGCAACAATACCATCTCCTGTAGAGCTCACCTGCTTACAGACGAGATGCCCTGAACTCTCTCCACCAAGATTCCAACCTCTGGAGTCCAGCAATTCCATGACATAGCGATCACCAACTTTAGCGCGTACAAAAGGTATAGATTCACGCCTAAACGCCTGCTCCAGGCCGAAATTTGACATCAATGTGCCGACAACGCCACCAGCCAAAATACCTTGATCACGCATAGCCTTGGCAATGATGTATAGAAGCTCATCACCATCAACAACAGCGCCATTATGATCCACCATAATCAACCGATCGCCATCACCATCCAAGGCAATTCCCAGATCAGCCTCTTCAGCCTGAACAACTTTTCTCAGGCCGTTCACATCTGTGGCACCTGAGTTTTCATTAATATTCAGCCCATCAGGTGCTGAAGCGATTTCAATGACCTCAGCTCCCAATTCCTGAAATACACAGGGAGCAACATGATAGGTGGCACCATTAGCACAATCGAGTACGACACGCAGCCCCTTAAGTTTTAAATTCCCGTTTACTGTTCCCTTGCAGTATTCAATATAGCGCCCCGCGGCATCCTCAACTCGGCGTACTTTACCCAATTGTCCTGAAGGTACAGTTGTCATCGACAAGTCCATTTGCGCTTCGATGGCTAACTCAACCTCATCCGGCAGCTTGGTACCCTTGGCAGAGAAAAACTTTATACCATTATCCTGATAAGGATTATGCGACGCACTAATTACGATACCCGCATCAGCCCTGAACGTACGAGTTAAATAGGCAATGGCTGGTGTTGGCATAGGACCGGTCAGAAGTACATCAACACCCGCTGCTGAAAGCCCCGCCTCCAGCGCTGACTCAAACATGTAACCGGAAATACGCGTATCTTTACCAATTATAATCTTGCTATGCCCCTCACGGGCAAACACACAACCAGCGGCCCAGCCTAACTTGAGCACAAAGTCCGGTGTTATAGGAAATACACCCACCTCACCACGAATACCATCCGTACCAAAATATTTACGCGTCAAATCATATCTCCCAGGTTTCCTGATATACGGCCTCAAGCACATTGAGTGCATCAACGGTTTCTGCAACATCATGCACACGAAGTATTGCAGCCCCCTTTTGTGCGGCAAGCAGCGCAGTCGCCAAACTACCTGCCAGACGTTGATCTACAGGCTTTCCAGTAACCTGCCCCACCATGGACTTGCGCGACGTGCCACTTAATACCGGATAACCCAATGCCACCAATTGATCCAGTCGATTCAGCAGAGTGAGATTATGCCTCAGGCTTTTACCAAAACCAAAGCCTGGATCCAAGAGGATTTGATCTGCAGCAATTCCGGCAACACCACAACGGACTACCTGCTGCTGAAGGAAATCCTGCACATCTTCAACAACATCTGCATAATCCGGATTAAGTTGCATAGTTGCAGGCCCACCTCCCTGCATATGCATCAAACACACTGGAAGCCCAGTCTTTGCAGCCACATCAAGCGCACCTGGGAGGCTAAGCGAGCGCACATCATTAATCAGGCCCATACCCAGCTTAGCCGCTGCATCAATCACCTCGGCCTGACTACTGTCGAGCGAAATCACCACATCAAACAGCTGCGCGAGCTGCTCTATAACAGGCAAGACCCGATCCATTTCTTCAGACACAGATACCGGGGTAGCACCTGGGCGAGTGGACTCACCACCCACATCCAATATTTTAGCACCTGACGCCACCATGGCCTCAGCCTGACGTAACACCACATCAATGCACAACCTGCTCTGGCGAAAATACCTACCGCCATCCGAGAAAGAGTCAGGTGTCACGTTAACAACACCCATGACGACAGGGCGCGAAATATCTAGCTCACGCCGACCACAACGAAGCGTTTTTAATACCATTCTCAAGCCTCAACCAGCCTTTACTTATTAAAAAGCCGGCACATGGCCGGCTCTTTTCTATCCATTACACTAAATTGTAATCAGCGTCGATCATCGCCATCCGGCTCAGACCAAGGATCGGAATCAGTACTTTCATCGCCACCCTCTGCTACATCAGTTGATCCACTATCGTCTGCGTTCGGCATATCGGCATCTGCAACAGAAGTGGAAGACGCGGACTCATCCTTACCCTTCGCTTCACTCACATCTTCACCCGGCTCCTGCCAGCCTTCAGGTGCACTTACAGGCTGTCGCTCCATCAGCTCATCTAACTGCTTCGAGCCAATGGTTTCATACTTAATCAACGCTTCAGTCATTGAATCAAGAATATCGCGATTCTCAGTCAGAATTTTATAAGCTTTAGCATAGCAGTCATCAATAATCTGCCTGACCTCAGCATCAATCACCCGCTGAGTTTCTTCAGACTTGGCTTTAGCACCACCGCCTGCACCACGCCCAAACGGATCATCATCTTCCTCTGCATAAAGCAAAGGCCCCAGAGTCTCACTTAAGCCCCACTTGGTAACCATATTACGTGCAAGCATTGTGGCACGCTGAATATCATTGGATGCACCCGTTGTCACGCCTTCTTTGCCTAGCGTCATCTCTTCAGCAATACGTCCACCGTAGAGTGAACAGATCTGGGAAATAATTCCCTGGCGACTGTGGCTGTAACGATCTTCAGCAGGCAGGAACATGGTCACACCCAGCGCACGCCCACGCGGAATAATCGAGACTTTATACACCGGATCATGCTCAGGCATCAGACGACCAACAATCGCATGGCCAGACTCATGATAAGCCGTATTCAGGCGTTCTTTGTACGACATAACCATGGAACGACGCTCGGCACCCATCATGATTTTGTCTTTAGCTTTTTCAAACTCGTCCATGCCCACTACACGTTTGCCAAAACGCGCGGCAAACAGAGCAGCTTCATTAACCAGGTTTGCCAGATCCGCACCGGAAAACCCCGGAGTGCCACGTGCAATCAGATCAGAACGAACATCGTCACCTAGTGGTACTTTACGCATATGCACTTTAAGGATCTGATCACGACCACGAATGTCCGGTAAACCCACATGCACCTGACGGTCAAAACGGCCTGGTCGCAATAACGCTGGATCCAAAACATCAGGGCGGTTAGTCGCGGCAATAACGATAACGCCTTCAGTTCCCTCAAAACCATCCATCTCGACCAGCAACTGGTTTAGTGTCTGCTCACGCTCATCATTACCACCCCCGAGTCCAACACCGCGGCTACGGCCAACAGCGTCAATTTCATCAATGAAAATAATACAGGGAGCATGTTTTTTAGCTTGTTCAAACATATCACGGACGCGGGACGCACCCACACCAACGAACATTTCAACAAAGTCAGAACCCGAAATACTAAAGAAAGGTACTTTAGCCTCACCAGCAATAGCCTTAGCTAACAATGTCTTACCTGTACCCGGAGAACCGGCCATCAGCACACCACGTGGAATATGCCCACCCAGGCGCTGAAATTTGCCAGGATCACGCAAGTAATCAACCAGCTCAGCCACTTCTTCTTTAGCTTCTTCTACTCCGGCAACATCATCAAAAGTTGTCTTGATCTGATCTTCACTCATCATACGGGCTTTGGATTTACCAAAGGACATGGGTCCACCCTTGCCGCCAGCACCACCTTGCATCTGGCGCATAAAGAACATAAAAATGGCGATAATGATGAGAATCGGGAAAGCAGCAACCAGCAGCTGACTCCAGATACTCTGTCCTTCAGGCTGCTTGCCTTCGATCAGAACATTATTAGAGAGCAGATCATCAATCAGCTTGGGATCCTGTACGGCAGGACGGATAGTGGTAAAATCTTCACCTGTCTGTCGCTGCCCATTAATAGTGAAGCCGTCGATAAGAACCTTGGACACACGCCCAGCCTGCACCTCTTCGACAAACTCAGAGTATGACAGCTTGCCGACTTCAGGCTCAGTGCTGAAATTATTGAAAATAGTTAACAGCACTGCCGCTATCACGAGCCACAACACTAAATTTTTTGCCATATCGTTCAAAGGTCCACCCTCAGTTCTACTTAACTTTATGACCGGCCGGTCATGATACCACAGCTAAAGCTCTCTGCCTGAATCTTTACCTATAGATTTATTAATCGTATTGATAGTCTTAAACTCATCAACTTACTCTCATATCAGAGCAAACTCCGTCGCTCAGCCAACATTCACCAATGTTTTACGTTCGCAATCTTTAGAGCGATCAAAGCTACCTGCGTTTGATAGGAGAAAGACCATAATGTTCCCTGCTATTATCACCAGTACGCTTTATCTGCACTCCTTTTACAGCAGATCATCATTCTTTGCTACTCAGTGCCTGCTCAGTCATGTAAAATCTGACTAAATTAAACAGGCAGCATGCCTCCCGAAAACCCACGAGGCACATATTCTAGTATGAGCTTAACTACTGAGCAAAAAAAAACATCTGCGCACTTTGGGCCATCAGCTAAACCCTATCATTATGGTGGCAGGCAATGGCCTTAGTGAAAATATTCAACTGGAAACCGACCGAGCACTTGCAGATCATGAATTGATTAAGGTCAAAGTTACTGTCGGAGACCGTCAGTTGAAGCGCGACCTGATCAAGGAGCTCTGCCAGATTGTTGAAGCCACCCTGGTCCAGGAGATTGGCAACATCGCTCTGCTTTACCGAAAATCAGACAATCCCAATCCAAAATTATCCAATCTACAGCGCCTGAAATAAGCAAAAGCCACCTTCGCAATCACGAAGGTGGCTTATATTTTCAGTGTAGCTCAGCCGGCATGCAGCACTTCGGTAATTTCATACTCAGAAACACCATTGGGCGTATTAACAGCCGCGATATCGCCCTCTTCCTTACCTATCAGGCTACGGGCAATGGGTGAGTTTACCGAGATTTTACGTGCCTTGATATCAGCTTCATCATCGCCGACTATCTGGTAACGCACAGTCTCGTCCGTATCCAGATTTATCAGCTCAACCGTCACACCAAAGATCACCTTACCGGTATGCGGAATTTTGCTGACATCAATGATCTGCGACTGCGAAAGCTTATACTCCAACTCGCGGATACGACCTTCAATAAAGCCTTGTTGCTCACGCGCAGCATGGTATTCAGCATTTTCTTTCAAATCCCCATGAGCACGGGCTTCAGCAATATCCGCAATTACTTTGGGGCGGTCTTTAGTTTTCAGCCTTTCCAGCTCTTGTCTCAGGGTCGCCTCACCAGCAACCGTCATAGGCACACGGCTCATGAGAAGTCTCCTTTATGTAAATCCTGCAGACGACGCACCACTTTCTCTTTGCCGAATTTAAGTGCTTCGGTAATTGCAACAGCGCCCGCCAGCGTAGTCGTATAAGGTACTTTATGCTGAAGCGCTGTGCGACGTATGGCAGCCGAATCAGCAATGGCTTTTCGTCCTTCAGTGGTATTGATGACATAGGCAATTTCACCATTCTTCATCACATCGACGATATTGGGACGTCCTTCCATTACTTTATTGATGCGTTCAATCTTCAGCCCATTGTCTTCCAGCAGTGCAGCCGTTCCGGATGTTGCTACGATAGTAAAGCCCAACGCAGCCAAATCCCGCGCAACACTGATCACACCGGGTTTATCCACATCACGAACAGAAATAAATGCTTTGCCCTTGGACGGCATTTTCTCACCAGCACCCAGCTGTGCTTTCATGAAAGCTTCACCGAAACTCTCACCTACACCCATCACTTCACCTGTAGATTTCATCTCAGGGCCCAGAATGGGATCAACACCTGGAAACTTGTTAAACGGAAAAACCGCTTCTTTAACACTGAAGAATTTGGGAATGATTTCTTCAGTAAAGCCAAGTTCAGTCAAGCTTTTACCCGTCATAACCAAGGCAGCAATTTTTGCCAGAGAAACACCGATGCATTTGGATACGAAGGGTACTGTACGCGAAGCACGCGGGTTGACTTCGATGACATAAATTTCGCCATCCTGATAGGCCAACTGCACATTCATCAGACCCACAACGCCTAATTCCAGCGCCATTTTACGGACCATTTCACGCATCGCATCCTGCACATCAGCCGCCAGGCTATACGGTGGCAATGAACAAGCGGAGTCACCCGAGTGAACACCGGCCTGCTCAATGTGTTGCATAATGGCGCCAATTACAACGATTTCGCCATCACATACAGCATCAATATCGACTTCAACAGCCGCGTTCAGGAAGTGATCCAGCAGTACCGGTGCATCATTAGAAACCTTTACCGCTGACTGCATGTACTGACGCAACTCAGATTCCTTATAGACTATTTCCATTGCCCGGCCACCCAGAACATAGGAAGGACGCACAACCAGTGGATAGCCGATTTTAGCCGCTTCGATAATCGCTTCTTCCAGGCTTCTAACGGTCGCATTTTCGGGCTGTTTCAGCCCCAAACGCATCAGCATCTGCTGGAACTGTTCGCGGTCCTCGGCACGATCAATCGACTCTGGCGAGGTACCAATAATCGGAACACCTGCCTGCTCCAGGGCAACAGCCAGCTTCAATGGGGTTTGCCCACCGTACTGAACTATCACACCTTTGGGTTTTTCTACAGCAACGATTTCCAGCACATCTTCCAGCGTAATCGACTCAAAGTAGAGACGATCTGAGGTGTCGTAGTCAGTTGATACTGTTTCGGGGTTACAGTTAACCATAATGGTTTCATAACCGGCCTCACGTGCTGCCAATGCGGCATGTACGCAACAGTAATCAAATTCGATACCCTGGCCGATACGGTTAGGGCCACCACCGATAACCATGATCTTTTCACGATCACTCGGATTGGCTTCACACTCTTCTTCATACGTGGAATACATATACGCCGTATCCGTGGCGAACTCGGCCGCACAGGTATCGACCCGCTTGTATACCGGGCGAATATTGAATGCATGGCGCTGTTTACGTAGCTGCTTTTCGCTCACGCCAAGCAGAGTGGCCAGACGCGCATCAGCAAAGCCTTTACGTTTCAGGCGGTACATCTGCTCAGCTGTCAGATCAGACAAGGCCATCTGGGACACAGCCTGTTCATCTTTAATCAGATCTTCGATCTGCACCAGGAACCAGGGATCGACACCTGAAAATGCGTAGATTTCATCGACACTCATCCCCATACGGAAGGCGTCGCCTATATACCAGATACGCTCACTGCCTGGCTGCTGCAGTTCACGAATAAGATCTGTACGAGCATCTTCTGCATTCAAATCGATGATGGGGTCAAGTCCGGTTGCCCCCACTTCCAGCCCACGCAGAGCTTTCTGCAGTGATTCCTGCTGGGTCCGGCCAATTGCCATCACTTCACCCACAGATTTCATCTGCGTAGTCAGACGATCATTAGCCTGGGGAAACTTCTCAAAGGTGAAGCGTGGAATCTTGGTAACAACATAATCGATGGATGGCTCAAACGAGGCCGGGGTACGTCCACCGGTAATCTCGTTTTGCAGTTCATCCAGGGTATAACCAACGGCCAGTTTGGCTGCCACTTTAGCAATAGGGAAGCCCGTTGCTTTGGATGCCAGCGCCGATGAGCGCGAAACACGCGGATTCATCTCGATAACAACCATACGGCCTGTTTCGGGATCAACACCAAACTGCACATTCGAGCCACCGGTCTCTACGCCGATCTCACGCAACACAGCCAAAGAGGCATCACGCATGATCTGATATTCTTTATCTGTGAGTGTCTGCGCCGGTGCAACAGTGATACTGTCACCCGTATGCACGCCCATGGCATCGAAGTTTTCGATAGAGCAGATAATGATACAGTTATCTTTTTTGTCGCGAACGACCTCCATCTCATATTCTTTCCAGCCGATCAGCGACTCATCGATCAGCAACTCTTTGGTGGGAGACATCTCCAGTCCGCGTTCACAGATTTCAATAAATTCTTCGCGGTTATAGGCAATACCACCACCGGACCCACCCATAGTGAATGAAGGGCGAATAATTGAAGGGAAGCCTATGGAGTCAAGTACTTGAAGTGCCTCTTCCATGCTATGCGCCATAGCTGAACGCGGACATTCCAGACCAATATTTTTCATCGCTTTATCAAAGCGCTCGCGGTCTTCAGCTTTATCGATGGCATCCTGGGTAGCACCGATCATCTCGACACCGTATTCAGCCAGCACACCTTCACGATCCAGATCCAGAGCACAGTTCAGTGCTGTCTGCCCACCCATAGTCGGCAACAACGCATCAGGGCGCTCTTTTTCAATTATCTTGGCAACCGTTTTCCACTGAATCGGTTCAATATAGGTTGCATCCGCCATCGATGGATCAGTCATGATGGTAGCCGGATTAGAATTCACCAGGATAACCCGGTAGCCTTCTTCACGCAGCGCCTTACAAGCCTGAGCACCGGAGTAGTCAAACTCACACGCCTGACCTATAACAATAGGCCCAGCTCCGAGGATAAGGATACTTTTAATATCTGTACGTTTAGGCATCAGTAATAACCAGTCTCAATAATTCAGTTCAGGCACGTTTACGGGCTTGCATCATTCCGATGAACTTATCGAACAAAGGGGCGACATCGCGTGGACCGGGGCTTGCTTCAGGGTGCCCCTGAAAACTGAAAGCCGGGCAATCAGTACGCTCAATACCTTGTAGAGATCCATCAAACAGTGACTTATGTGTCGCACGCAAGCAGCTTGGCAGCGAATTTTCAGACACCGCAAAACCATGGTTCTGACTGGTAATCATCACTTGTCCGCTATCAATATCTTGCACTGGGTGGTTGGCACCATGATGGCCAAATTTCATTTTTTCAGTTGTCGCGCCACTGGCCAGGGCCAACAACTGATGACCCAGACAGATACCAAAAACCGGCAAACGGGTCTCCAGTATTTCACGGATAGCCTGGATGGCATAATCACAAGGTTCCGGATCCCCCGGTCCGTTGGACAGGAACACGCCATCCGGATGCAGGGCCAACACAGCACTCGCTGGGGTTTTAGCCGGAACGACAGTCAACTTACAGCCACGACTTACCAGCATGCGCAGGATGTTATGTTTAACACCATAGTCATAAGCAACAACATGGAAAGCCTGTTCAGTGGGTTCAGATGAAGCATAGCCTTCACCCAGGGTCCATTCACCGACTGACCATGCATAGGTTTCTGTCGCCGTTGCTACAGCGGCAAGGTCCATACCTTTAAGTCCAGGGAAACCTTTCGCCAGCTCAACAGCCCGGGCTTCATCCACCTCACCGGCCATGATACAACCATTCTGCGCACCCTTTTCGCGCAGAATACGCGTCAGGCGACGTGTATCAATGTCTGCAATCCCAACAATGCCTTTTTCGGCCAGGAACTCATCAAGCGCCTGTTCTGAACGGAAATTACTCGCGATGAGCGGTAGATCACGGATTACCAGCCCTGCGGCCCAAACACTGTCTGATTCCTGATCTTCAGAATTGACTCCAACATTACCTATATGAGGGTAAGTGAGGGTGACGATCTGGCGACAATAGGAGGGATCAGTCAGTATTTCCTGATAGCCGGTCATAGACGTATTAAAAACGACTTCGCCGGTGGTCTCTCCGTCAGCGCCAATCGCAATCCCCCTGAATATTGTCCCGTCTTCAAGGGCAAGAATGGCTGGTCGCGTCAATGGAACCTCCCCGCTAATATGCTGCATGATAAATGACTTTATATGAAGTGATGAACAGTTGTAAAAAAGCGAGACACAGCCGAAGCCAGTCTCGCTTTAATAAAATCTGTGGTTTGCGGAAACTTCCGGCAAAACGACCTTATTTTAGTGCAGTTCGGGTCAATAGTCCAACACAAGATGACAACTGGCTTTAACTATTTGAAAGGCAATAAAAAAAGGGCCACCCTGCTGGATGACCCTTTCTTTAGTATTAAGTGCCTGGCGATGACCTACTTTATTCGGGCTTCGCCCTCACCCACTCAGCGCCTTGCGCTTCGGGGCCGTCGTCGCTAGCGCCGACGTTCAACGCGCTACGCGCTTTTGTCGCATGGCCCCATGTGCGAGTAGCTCAACTAGCAAATATAGTAAAAAAAAGGGCCACCCTGATGGGTGACCCTTTCTTTTATATTAAGTGCCTGGCGATGACCTACTCTCACATGGGGAGACCCCACACTACCATCGGCGATGACGCGTTTCACTACTGAGTTCGGGATGGGATC